>NZ_JAVFHM010000295.1:0-615 GCF_041954005.1 Priestia sp. BR_2
TATAATTAATGGATATCGAGTTTTATGTTCAATAGAAGATTTTATCGAAACAAATAAAGACATGAAAATTGACGCTGTGATTATATCTATAGGGGATAATGTTATCCGGAAAAGAATAATTAACCAATTAAGTGAATTGAATTTGAAATATAGAAATGCAATACATCCAAATGCAATTATTTCAGACAGTGCTAAAATTGGAGAAGGCGTTTTAATTAATGCCGGAGCAATTATTCAGGCAGATGCAGTTATAAACAACCATTGTAATATAGGGACAGGAGCCGTAATAGATCATGAATGTTTTATAGAAGATTACGTCAATATTGCGCCTAATGCTACCCTATGCGGAAAAGTTTATGTTAGTGAATTATGTGTAGTAGGTCCCAATTCTGTAATATTAGAAAAATGTATAATAGAAGCGAAATCTATTATTGGTGCTGGAGCTGTGGTAGTAAAGGATGTGCAAGAAGAAGGAATCTTTATAGGTGTACCAGCAAAGTTTTTAAAAAAGCGAGATGGCAAGAAAAGCTATTTAAAATAACTTATCTTAGAAAGAGGTATTAGTTTTGTTTTTGCATTTTATTATAGATAATATATATTCGCAAAAATTTATCG
>NZ_JAVFHM010000296.1:0-594 GCF_041954005.1 Priestia sp. BR_2
AGGGATCCTTGAACGGTTCCCTGATTGCAGAAGGTTCCATTGAGAGTAAACACCTCGCACCGGATGCCTTTGATAACTTTACTCTGGCTGACGGCTCTGTTATAGGAAGCCAGATCGCTGAAGGGACCATCACCGGCGCAATCGTGGCCGAGGGATCTTTGAACGGTTCCCTGATTGCAGAGGGTTCCATCGAGAGTAAACACCTCGCACCGAATGCCTTTGATAACTTCACCCTGGCCGAGAGTTCAATAACAGGAAGCCAAATTGCTGAAGGCACTATCACTGGCGCGAACGTGGCCGACGGGTCCTTGAATGGTTCCCTGATCGCCGAGGGATCCATCGAGAGCCGGCACCTTGGTCCGAATGCCTTTGATAACTTCACCTTGGCCGAGGGATCTATCGCGAGTAACCACCTTGCATCGGATGCCTTTGATGACTTCACCTTGGCTGAGGGCTCTGTTACCGGTAGCCACAACGAAGAAGGGACTATCGACGGCGCGGACGTGGGAAAGGATGATTTGAACGGATACATGGTAGAATAAGGTTCCGTACAAGAGAAAGCACATAGACCGGTAGAGTTTACATAAGTCACCT
>NZ_JAVFHM010000297.1:0-640 GCF_041954005.1 Priestia sp. BR_2
GGTTTTATGTAACTAGAAAAGAATAGTTAAACATATACTTTAACACCGATATGTATACGGATGCTAAGTATGGGCTTACTTTTTTATAATGGTCAAATATGTGTTCAAGGGATAATTTGCGCGTTGTTTATAGAAATAGGCATTACTTTTATACTCCTATTCGTGATATATGTAGCTTACGAAGCAATCTATAAAAAAGACCGTCCATAATTTCTAAAATTATGGACGGTCTTTGATTTGCTTATTGGTTAATCTTGACTAAACGTAAATCGCTCTTGATAGTTTCTTACACAATATCTCGATTCAATTCTTCATCTTTAACCACTTTAATTCTTTCTACTTTTCCTACAAGGAATATATACGAAAGTGCTCCTAGAAGAGCCAATGCCGCTATGAATACTAGCGCTGGAGCAAAGTTTCCTCCTTTAGCTAAGAAACCAATAACAATTGGAACGATGATAGAGGCTAACCCTCCGATAAAGTTAAAAACTCCGCCTGTCAAACCAACTAAGTGTTTAGCCTTCTCTTTATAACCATCTCCAGGCACACTAACCGGAGCACCAATTCGTATCCCGTCTCCTGCTGGAAAAAAAACCCAACGAACTAGAGATCAACACAACAACCATTTGTCTCTTCACCA
>NZ_JAVFHM010000298.1:0-1495 GCF_041954005.1 Priestia sp. BR_2
TTTACAAAGTGTATATTCAACGACGTTATTTACTTTATGAATTACAAAACGTTTGAAAATGCTATATCGCAGTAAAAGTATTTTAATTTATCTTCAATTGTCGCTTAGAGTGGAATGGTAGAAAAAAAGAAACCTTAACAATACTAGGGTTTCTTTTTTTGTAATTAGTACTCTGCGTACGTCAGTATATCTTTTGGATTTTGGCTAAACCTGTTTCCAAAGCGGGCAGTCTTTGCACTTCTCAAAACGTATCCACGCTCTTTTTATCGCACTAAAAATAATTTATTCTTTTAAAAATAAGGGTTGAAGATGACGCAACGTAATCTAATATAGTTGAACTATGAGATATCAAGAAGGGGAGCAACGAAAGTAAAAGTAACGGATGGGGGCATGAGAAGTGGAGAATAAAAAAAGAATTCGCT
This sequence comes from Priestia sp. BR_2, assembly GCF_041954005.1. Lineage (NCBI taxonomy): Bacteria > Bacillati > Bacillota > Bacilli > Caryophanales > Bacillaceae > Priestia > Priestia sp. BR_2. Next base: position 423 of record NZ_JAVFHM010000298.1, read on the forward strand.
CTTTAGATATATTAAGAGGACTAGCGATTTTAGGAACATTAGGAACGAACATTTGGCTGTTTGCTTATCTGGGAGATGTAAATTATATATTTACTTTTACCCATAACAAATGGTGGTTATCAGGAGATGATTTTTTAAGAATACTTTTTCTTTCCTTAATTAACGGGAAATTACTTGGTCTCTTAGCTATTATGTTTGGTGTTGGTTTAGAGCTGAAATATCAGCAGTCAAAACGATTAAATCAGACGTGGCTAGGAAGATACATATGGCTGTCTTTGATTTTATTAATGGAAGGGTTTGTGCACTTTATTTTTGTCTTAGAGTACGACATTCTAATGTCTTATGCAGTAACAGCAATTATTGTTTCATTTATCGTGAAAATGCGGAAGACGATGATACGAATAACAATGATTAGTGCAGCAGCGATTCATCTTTTCTTTATATTACTTGTGTTCTTAGGTGTGCTAACTAACTCCATAGGAGATGAGCTAGTTGCTGTCCCAAAAGAAGTGATAACCCTTTTTCAACATGGATCATGGATGAATCAAATTCAGTATCGACTTCTTCATTTTTGGGAGCTGCGCACAGAAGCCATTTTCGTCATTCCATTTAATATATGTATGTTTTTAATTGGTGTTTTACTAGTGAGAATAGGGGCTTTTGACAATAATTCCAAAGGTATTAATATCAGAAAGAGGATGATGAAGGCGGGCCTTTTAGTTGGGTTACCTCTAAATCTATTATTATTTGTTACTGGAGGGTTCTTGGATTTTCCAGTAAGGTATGTATTTGCCCCTATTTTATCGCTTGGATACATGGGAGCTATTAGTTTTCTAATTGAAAAATTTCAAGCCTTTTCATTATGGAGAGTTTTAGAAAAAGTAGGCAAGATGTCTTTAAGTTGCTACGTGTTACAGAATGTTTTAAGCTCAATTTTATTTTATGGATGGGGTTTTGGGTTGGGTGGACACCCTCGTTCATTCTTCGTCATTTTTGTTTGGATACTAATCTGTTTGTTTCAAATGTTATTTGCTGCTTTGTGGCTTCGTTATTTTAAAATGGGTCCTATGGAA
>NZ_JAVFHM010000299.1:0-863 GCF_041954005.1 Priestia sp. BR_2
AAGCAAAACGTTTTACAAACATGGCTTGTTCCAACGGCTGAAACATTTTAGTCGATTCTAAGTTAAATTCATTGAACCTGTAAACTTAATCAAGAACTATAACACCGTCATTGATGCTGTTAAATATCGAATCTTTCTAAACGGGAAGAACTTAAAACATACGCAATGAGTTGATGGACCATAAATATAGAAAAGAAGAAACCCATAAAACCATTGGAACTGGATCAATTCCCTGCGGCGTAAAGCCCATTAAATAGATAAAAGCTGTGACCATAGGGACTAATTGTCCGACCATTAATGCAATTAACTGCAGGCGATAAGCTTTGGCTGTTTCCTTCCATCGGTAAACGGCGAGTAAAAAAGCAACGAACATAGACGAAAAAATGAACATGCCGTGAATCGTGTACCATGGTCCAATTTCTTGATGAACGTAAGGAGCACCTAAAACTGGGTCAATTTCAAACACTCGGTAATGAAGGTGATGCCAGTCATTTGTTGCGACCATGATCAAACTAATAAACGGAATGATCAAAAGGGCAAAAATATGTTTTTTCCTTACCTTTATGCCGACATACTGCATAACAAACAGCAGTCCTGCAGGAGGCGAAAAAGGCATGCCCACGTATTGAATGACGGTCCAGAACTTCATTTCCTCAAGGTTAATGGATAGCAAGCTAAATGCCGCACCCATACAATAAATAGTGGTGAAACCTGTATGAAGAATAAATAAATGCGCAATGTTAGCGTAGTGGTGACGCTTAATAAATACGTAAAAACATAAGTATAAATTAAGAACACCGGACGTGCAGATAAGCGTTATATAAGCTGTTAAATCTAAATTCACAATTGTATCCCTCATTAAG
>NZ_JAVFHM010000300.1:0-2033 GCF_041954005.1 Priestia sp. BR_2
TAGAAAAGGAAATTTTAATGTAGCAATTAAACCGCAGGCAGCCAAGACAAGAATTAGTATTATTATTAAAAGTCCAAAAGGTAAATATAGTCCGTATCGTATTCTAACGGTAGGCTAATAAAAAAGCCGGAACATGTGAAACTTCACATGTTCCGGCTTTTCTTTATTCTGCTTTATAAGCAACAGAAGTTTTAGCGCTTTCTACTTTACCTGTGCTAATTCTAGAAATCAGTACATTTCCTTTTCCTGTACCAAGCTGTTTAATAGAGATCTTGGTGTAGTTAGATGCAACAGGTTTAGAAGTCGTAATCAGACTTCCTTTTGAATTATAAACTTTGATAATATCATTTTTGCTTAAAGACTTTACTGTAATTAAATCGTTTTTGTTTTTGTTATTTTCAACCGTTATTTGTTTGGCTGCCACAGAAGGAGATGGAACAGGCTCTGCTGCATAAGGAACAGAGACAGGGTCACTTTCTAAAACGCCTGATGTTGTGCGTGATACAAGGACGTTTCCTTTAGCTGTGCCTAATTGTTTAATTGCTACTTTCGTATAGTTAGAGGTAACAGGTTTAGATGTAGCTAATAAAGCGCCTTTAGTATTATAAACTTTAATCACATCGCCTTTAGCTAATGACTTCACCGTTACAACGTCGTTTTGGTTGTAGTTGTTAGCAACAGATACACGAGAAGCGGATAGTTTAGCTGAAACCGGTAGCTTTTGGAATACTGCGTTGCCTAACACAACGTTATGATATCCTTTTGCTCCTTTCTTTTGCTTAACTAAGATTTTAAATTCCTGAGTTTTTGAAGGGATTTGCACACCTACATTTACAATACCTGTTGATCTTGTTAGAGCCTGTGAATAAAGCACTCTATTATCTGCTAAAAGCTGAATGGTGGATGACCCATAGTCGCCTTGAAGGTATGCAGAATCCAACGCTAATTTTGCTTTAAAGTAGTTTACTCCAGCATCTGAAAGATTGTAAGTAGTGTAAGCACTACCGTAATAATCACTTTCAAAAATTAATCCCGAAGTTCCTAACGTTCCGTTTGAGAATCGAATGATTCCTCCAAACCGTGATAAATTTGTTTCCCATGCTCTGTTACTATCATTAGCACCAATTGTAGATGGCAAAGCTGTATATGGAACCGATTTGTAAGATGAACCCACTTTTGATACCACAGGCTGACTAAATGTTACTGCTTGCGTTCCTTTAGCACCATTAATTTGATTCACTAGAAGAGTTAAATGGTGTGTACCTTTGGGAATAGACACTTTCACTTTTTGAATCGATGTTTTAGACGTAAATTCTTTTTCGTAAAGAAGATAATCATCTGCATAAATACCTACCACAGACTTACCCCAATCACCATTTACGTATCTTGCATCAAGAGAAATAGATGTTTCTAAAGTATTGTAGCCGTTACCTTCAATAGAGAATGTTGAATAGCTTAACCCTCCCGTATTGTAGGATGTGTCTAAAGAAAATCCATTCGTAATGAGGTTACCATTAATATCTTGTAAATCATTGTAAGAATCTGTACTGTGATAACGTTCGGAGCTAGAATCCCCTATGGTTACAAGAGAACTATATGAAGAGTAAGGAACACTTAAATAAGAACCGCCTTTAATAAATTGGCCGTCTTGTACAACAATAAAATGTTGCCCTTTACTTCCACTTTTTTCTTTGACGACAATTGAAAAATCTTTTATATTTTTAGGTAACTTCACATTTACGCTTACGACACCGCTACTTTTAGCCAAAGGCTTTTCGTATAGTAAACGATCATCTGCATAAAAACCAACTACAGATTTACCATAATCACCGTTTACATATCGAGAATCAAGAGTGACTTTCCCTTGGAAAGAAGAGTAGCCTTTTCCAGCGACATTATAGGTTGCATAAGCAGAATCATCATGAAGGCCTACTCCATCATTTACTGTTTTGCCATGCACATCAGTAAATTTCTCATCATTCCAGTAAGACGTATAAAAACTGTCATCCGAATCTGGAGATAACGAACTTAAA
>NZ_JAVFHM010000301.1:0-637 GCF_041954005.1 Priestia sp. BR_2
CGATAGAGTTGATCAGACTGGCTATCTACAATTCCTCTCAAACGTTGATTTTCCGCCGAATCAACAATAAAATCATGAAATTGGTCATCCAATTCTGTCCATGCTAATAGGTTATCTAACTCTAGTGCCTTTTCTTGCTCTTGGATGAGTTGCTCAAGGTGGTTTAACTCTGTATCAGTGACTTTGGGAGTAGCAAGGTATCCCGAAACACCATCGAGAGCTTCTACAACTTCGTAAATTTGTTGGAGATCATCTGCCACAAGTGGTGCTACAATAAACCCTCGACGTGGAATTAAACGTACCCAACCTTCTGTTTCTAAACGAACAAGGGATTCTCGTACTGGAGTTCTGCTCATACCTAGAATTTCAGCCATTTCTCTTTCTAATACAGTTTGACCGGGTTCAAGCTTGAGATGGCGTATTGCGTGTCTAATAGCTAGATAAGCACGTTGTGGTAAGCGTGATTCATCATTCGTATCTAATGTTGATAAAAATGAACGAACGGATAAGAAAAGGGATGACTTCTCTTGCGTAACTTGTTTGAACTCAGGGGTTTGAGGTGTTGATGGTTTATTCATTTGTATTCCCTCACTCCGAAAAACGTTAAATTTGATGTAACTATATAAAAATGTTTAAA
>NZ_JAVFHM010000302.1:0-859 GCF_041954005.1 Priestia sp. BR_2
CTGTTTAAGTCTTCATTATTATTCATCTTTATGACCTTTTTATTAAGGTAACTTCCTCCTATAACTAAGTCACCAATAAAACCATTAATCTATACATTCTTTAAACCTGTTTCTTGACTAGCAATTGCATGTGAATGTATAACACTGACAGCCCCTGTAGAATTACGAACAGCTTTCCTTATGTTTCTCCACCAATAGGTAGCATCTAGTTCTATTAATTGATGTTCTACTCCTAAAATCTCAGATACCTGTTTTGCAATCTTGTAATCTAAACTTCCCTTCTTCCCAAAAGTATAAGTAAGCTTAATCTTGTCATTCATTTCTAAGTAATCTATTGCAGCTACAATCGCTCGAGAATCTAAACCCCCACTTAAAGGAATACAAAAAGAGTTATGCTTATTAACAATTTTTCTCACTGATGCAATCCATAATTCCCCTAGTCTTCTAACAGCTTCATTATAATTTCGTGGTTCTTTTTTCTTTATATCATTCCATTCCCAATACTTCTCGAAGTGCCAACCATCTTTATTAATCTTTATAATACTCGCTGGTTCTAACTTTTCAATATTTTGAATCATAGTTTTATTACCTAACAAATATCCAAAATTAAAGAAATCATTCATACTATCTCTATTTATTCTAACTTGTTTAATTAAAGAAATTAATGGGTGCATTGCATTACAGAATGCATATGTTTCCTCTTGCTTATAAAAATAACATGTACCAAAACCATATCTATCATTAGAAATTATCCATTCGTTATTCTTCTTGTCAATTAATAGAATAATGTATTTTCCATTTAACCCCTTTAAACACTCTAGCCCTTCCTGTTCATATGCACGAATTATCACTTCTATAT
>NZ_JAVFHM010000303.1:0-5746 GCF_041954005.1 Priestia sp. BR_2
CTGGTATATGGGTATTAACGAAGCTATAGACAAGGACAAACTATATCAAAGAGAAAGTGATACATTAGCTAATGAATGGCTTTGCAAACTTTTTAGTGAAAATGCAGACATGGATGATTTATGGGATAACTTATGGGATAATGACGAATACCGCAAATAATGGGGCTTGCTTCATCACAAATAATTAAAAAACATTCGCCAAAGAAAAGCACAATGGACTGGTATCAATTTGTTCATGGTTGCCACTGGATAAATCAGTTTACAGTTGCTTTAATATCTGATCTGTAGCTTTGAATGTGGAAATTGAGCTTAAAAGCACCAAACGACATACTGTAGCTTCATTTATTATAAAAAATGATATTGTTTATTTAGCGGATATTTTAAACGAGTGGGAAACCACTGAGCAATTGTTAGATTTCATGTACGGAGAAAGCTAAATATCATACTACTTAATAAAATTATAAAATCTTTAGAAAACATGGCTGGAATATTGTGAAATGAAAAGGTTCTTATATTCACCTTGAAAATCGTTATACGAAAAGCGAACAACCATAGCTAGACGTAATTATGCTTATGATAATTCTAAAATTAAAACACTATCAAAACAATTTGATATAAATATTAGGGTCACTCATTAAGAGTGGCCTTTATTTGTTTGAAAATAACTCTTTCTACCTACTCCCTGCTATTTATGCCTGTCTTAAAATAATCACGTAAGTAAATATTGGGAGGAATTGCTGAATGGACAGTCTTATTGTCAAACTTGCGAAGTCATTTTCAAACGGACTTATGGATCAAATTTACTTTATGGAGTTAATCAAAGAAACTGTTGCAGAAATGGGGAATCAAAATGAATAAGGAACTAATGACAAACTTAGTAAACACATTAACGAAATATAAAGACGGAACTGGAGAACATGACCGAGCAATATTTGAAACGTTCCTTTACGGTGTTTTTGATGAAAAGAATAGAAACTATACGGTAGTACAACATTTAGAATTGCTCGCGGAAGTGCTTGCAGAGAAAAAACGAATTGATTTAGTAGACGATATTACATTTGCAAATGCTAACGCTGCTTATGAAGTCGATGTTCACCTTCGGGAGTTGATATAAATGCAACAATATCAAATTGAAAATGCCGTTATAACATTGATTTATCATTGTAGAAGACCGCATGAAATCAACCAACAGATTTTCTTTAAGTACATGGAAAACTTATGTGATAAAAATAATCGCCATTACATACTTGAAGATTTACAACTTGTGGCGAGCATATTGAAGAAATACAAAATGCCCGAACTTGCGAGCGTTATATCGCTGTTTGATTACAAAGCATTTCAAATTCTTAATGTATATATGAGAGATTAAAAATGAAAGAATTTGAACATATAAAGCTAGAAACCAAGCGTGAATTTATACGGAAGTACGTTTATACTTCTGCGGAAGCACTTGCATTCTTAGAAATCACTCGACCACGTTTAAGTCAATTGATACGTGATGGAAAAATCAAACCAGTTAAAAAGTTAGGGTCTACGAGTCTATTTCTGCTTGATGATTTGCTAAAGAAGAAAGAAGAAATGAAATTGCTACGGAAAAAATACAGGCCATGGGAAGTTTGAAAACAATTGCGAGTTAGACCGTAGGTGTAGGTGATCCTGCCACAGGCAGGACACCTCATCAATTATTAAGGACGTGAATACACATGACAGAAAAAAATATAAACTTTACAAAATCTCTATTCTCCCACTAATTTTTTTAAAATCAGCATCAATGGTAGCTACAGTAAATTCAGTTTTAAACTTCTTTTTATATTTCTTGTTATGTACATCGAGGTATTCTACATCAAAATGAAAAAAATATCTTTCAACTCGTTTAATTTGTTATGTTTACAACATAATTCTACATAACAACCGAATAATAATGTTATTGACCGTGGAATTTTCAATAGTTCATTAGTATCCTTGTCCGATTTATACGGCAGAAGGAAATCTATTCTTTGTACCAAGTCATGCTTTAAATTAATACCCCGACTTAAATTACCACTTCTTATATTAAATAAGTCAAATCCTTCACTAAGCTTTTCACTGTCTTCAATAAGATACTCATTGTTAATATCAAGAGTTTTTACTTTCTCTATAAAATCGGTTTCTATTTCCCATTTTATCTTTAACTTCTTTGCTGTACCTAATCCCACATTATAAATTGGTAACGAAAACTCTTTAGATTCCTTAGAATGTTTAATTTTAGGCAATTCTTTTGCTTGAGCAATAATCATTTCAAATACATCATTTTTAACATAAATATCTGGTCGGTTTGCTGTCAATCTTTGTTTAGTTGAATTCAATAATGTGCCTACTCCTACAATAGAAGTAAGAAGAGTCGCCATAGAAGCTAATGTTTTGATGTCAAAATTCAACACAACTACCCCCTTTTTTACAATAATTTCATTTTATACCACAAAATACTACATTGACAACAAAATCCAAATCCAATGCTTAGTTTCGCGCTGTTAACGTTTTAACCGTTTCACGATACAAACTATTACACTCTATTAGAAAACAAAATGCTGATATGTTTTAAACATCCGTTTTTTCTCAACTATGGAGAATTGAATATTAATATTCAAGAAATAGGTCAAACGATGTATTATTTTAAATTAATTGGAAGGATTGTGAAGTAATTTGTCGTATTACTATAGTTGGATAAAGGGGGTGAAAAAATATGGAAATTATTTTATCTCAACTTGTACATTTAGAGCCAATGAATGAAGGCTGGACTACTGTTAAGAAATCATTCGAATCTAATGTTATTCCTCACAAGGGTGCTTATATAACTGACAGTGTTTGGAAAGCTGACGATGAACAAGAAGTTGCATCTGTTGAAATAAATTATCAAGAAAATTATTGTTTCGTTCATTTGAAACCGATTGAACTAAAAACAAATGATGAAAATGTGTTAAGAGAGTATGTGAAAATGACCAAGCTACATGGTTGGGAATCAATGATGGAAACAGAGTGATTCTAAAATTACTGATAAATACTTTCTGTCGTAAGGAGAGAAAACTGACATGAAAACTGTTAGATACATGGTTCCATGGCCTGAAGGAAAGACAGAAGAAGAAATTGCTGAAAATCTGCCATCTATGCCTAAAGTTGAGAAATTATTAAATGATTCCAGCAAAGAGATTGTTGCCGTTGAAGAAGCTCGCATGCTTTTTTACACTAAAGAGTGGTATGCGGTAACAATTCAATACAAAGAAAAAGCTGTACAGGAAGTATAAAGATGAAAAGCATTCCTCCGTGGAGTGCTTTTATTTAAATCACGGATTAACATAACTAAAGGAGAAATAAAAAATTGAATGAACAAATTGTCTATCGAACTGATGAGTTAGAAAATGCAATTGATTATCTGGAACAAGCTGCAAATTTCTTTGAGAACGTAGAAAATCCACATCGTTTTAAATGGCTTATGATTTCGTTGCATGGAGCATTATATGGATTTGGGGTATGTGCTATAAAAGGCTCACGTTCTTATCACAATGTAATCAAGGAAATAAATATGAAATCAAAAAAAGTTAAGACGAAAAAAGCAGAATTGGAATCGTTACTTAGTGAATTTGATTTCGACCTCGATTCAATGTTAACTTTGAATGTTTCAGAATTAATATCTATTTGGACAGTTTTGAATAGGTGTAAATCAGAACAATATATGCAACAATTTGTTCATAGCGAAGTTTTACATACAACTTCTCAACAAGATTATGCAATACAAGAATTAATAAAATATCGAAATCAATTAGCTCACTTTAAACCTTCTGCATATGGTATTGTTGGCGATTATGAAGAAGATATTATTATGCCAGTAGTAAAAGTTATAAAATTTTTAGCTTTGGAATGTAATAATGTCATGTACTATAGTGATGAATCAAAAATGCGAGTGGAAAAAGCTCTTCAAATATTTAAAAACAAGCTTAAAAAATTTACATAATATTTATTGATAATAACATTATCACAAGCACTAGCTTTCATTAGCTGGTGTTTTTTTATATTCACATGTATTTATTCATGAATCAAAATTAAACGTCACTGTGCGTTAAGCTCTTTGTGTGGGTGTTCCTTGTAATATTCTGCTCGCTTATCCCAAGTTGATTGGAACTGCTTAATACGTGCTTCTTCTTCCGCACTCTTCGGGAAAGCCTGGGCGAACAGTGCGGAAAATATCATGCTGAATAGTAACAATGCCCCTAACCCGAAAAACACGGTCATTATATGATGGTTGATTATCGTGAGCATAATCCTGATTTAGCTGTAGAACGATTTAAAAATCAATTTGATGAATTTTTAAATGCGAATGAAGTAGTTTGATAGCTACTTCATTCGCATTTAAATAAAAAGCAGTAATATGGTTACTGCTTTCATTTACAAGGTGGAATTATTAAATTAAACCTGATTTTCTAAACAGTTCCCTTTGTCTTTTAGCTTTGTCATTGTCTAACGATTTCTTTATATTGCCTTTAACATGAAAATTACCCAAAGTAAAAGTTTTAAACATTTCTTCAACCAATTCTAGATGTTTTCGAGCTAAATTTTTCCCAATTTCCATTGATGGCTTGGTGAACTTATTATTTTTAATATCAGCATAAATGCTGTTATTTTTCATTTGGTTAATGTGTTGCAAAGTATCTTTCATTTTCCCCATAGTAAAATGAGAATTTTCTTGCTTGGTAATATCTAACATATGTCTATAAAAAACAAAATTTTGTCTATTTTTAGATTCATGGCTACGTAAACGTTTATGGAAAGTTTTCCAATCATGTGGTTCCTTAAAAAAAGATCTTGTAACTTCTTGATAAATAATCGGCAGTTTCGCTAACTCTTCATGAGCAAATTGAGCTAAAGCATACGCACGAGCATATTTTTTATTTTCATACAGCAATCTTGACTCTTCTAACAATTCCTTAGCATTTTCATAAACAAAAATATAAGCTTCTTCTAGCTTTCCAAAAGATAAGGCTGTCAAGTAAGTTCCCCTCCATTATCAAATAGCTAATATGTTTATATTTTTCTTGCGCTCGGAAAGTACATATTTTTAATTAACATCAAATCATCGTTATTCATTTTTTTAGCTAGCTCAATCAGATTTCCACCTTCGTGCCATTTATTAAGCTCGATATATTCTTTTAATAAAAAACCAGATGATACTAAATTAGTTGCTTGCTCTCTAGAAATTACTTCGCTAGGAGTTTTGGTTACATTTTGATATTGGTCTACATATAAAGAAGCATTTTTAAAACTATTAAATTGATTGATTTCTTTCTCATCAATAATATTTTGAACATTACCGTTCGCAAAAGAAGTTATTATTTCTATCCTATCTTCTTCGCTCAAAGGGCTACTGTAGCCTTTTAATTTTTTAACGAATGAATAAGCTAATTGAATTTTATCTGTATGCTCTGTTTGTCTTTTAAGGAGCTTCTTTACATCTAATGTTCTAATTTTAAATTTCATAATTGCAGAAGCTAGCATAATACAACGTGCTAGTTCTTCAATAGCAATATGAGACAACAAATATGACCTTGCATGTTTGTTATTATCAAGTAGCAATTGTGCTTCTTCTAACAATTCTGAAGCATTATAAAACGCTTTAGTATAGTTTATTTGAAGTTCTTTGAAGCTATTTAAGCTCATATAACCCCTCCCTACCACTAATTCAATTTTATCTCATAATAGGTAAATTCATCAACAA
>NZ_JAVFHM010000304.1:0-507 GCF_041954005.1 Priestia sp. BR_2
ACACAACATCAAGATGAACAAGAAGAACAGAAACAAACACAAAAAAAACAAGAAGAACAAGAAGAAGCAGAACAAGAACAAACACCACAAGAACAAGAACAAGAGCAACAAGAAGCACAAGAGAAAGCACAAAAAGCACAAGCACAAGAACAACAAGCAGAACAAGAACAAGCAGAACAAGAGCAAGCACAAAAAGAACAAGAGCAAGCGCAAGAAGCGGCACAAGCACAGGCAGCACAAGAGCAAGCACAAAAAGAACAAGAGCAAGCTCAAGCAGCAGCACAAGCACAGGCAGCACAAGAGCAAGAACAAAAAGAACAAGAGCAAGCTCAACAAGAAGCAGAAGCACAGTAAACACAAGAGCAAGCACATAAAGAAAACGAAAACTCACAACCAGCAGCAGAAGCAGATGCACAAACACAGCAGCCACAAAAAAAACAAGGGCCAACACAACGAAAAGAACAACAAACTAACACAGAACACCAAAAACAAAGAAAAAAAGAACAA
>NZ_JAVFHM010000305.1:0-201394 GCF_041954005.1 Priestia sp. BR_2
TGTGGACTCTGACTGACCGCTACATACTTTACTTTCTTCGTGGCGTGGGTGAGATGTGATTACGGGTAGGCTTCTTTTGTTGTTCTTCGGTTCAGGGGTCGTACTTGGCGGCCACGCTTAGCTTGTTTTGATTTACTTTTAGGCGTTGTACATTGCGCCACGTTTAGCGTGTTGTGCGTTACGTGCGGGAGTTGTACATTGTGGAACGCTTCCTGTGTTGTGCTTACGTTCAGGAGTCGTACATTGCGGCCACGCTTAGCGTGTTGTGACTTACGTTCAGGCGTTGTACATTACGCCACGCTTCCCGTGTTGCGACTTACGTTCAGGCGTTGTACATTGCGCCACGTTTCCTGTTTTGCGACTTACGTTCAGGCGTTGTACATTGTGGCACGCTTCCTGTGTTGTGCTTACGTTCAGGAGTCGTACATTGCGGCCACGCTTAGCGTGTTGTGACTTACGTTCAGGCTTAGCGCCGACCAGCCATCCAAGCATGCCCCGAACCACGCATCGTGTTCACAGGGAGCACGATGTACAAAATAACTGCACATTAGCGGACTCAGCGGACCTTATTTTGATCAAAAGCGCCATTTTTCGAATATTGGCGGACATGAGGTCCGCTATTCACCGAATTAGGCTCTCATTTTTCGGATTATACGCTGCTTAACGGATCATGTGTCCGATAGATCCGGCAAACACGAGCCCATAGCGAAAATAACGGATCTGAGGTCCGATAGATACTGCTGCTGCCGTCCGTAACTCGTTCCGGCTTGCGGCTTGGAAGCTAAGGCAAGCTTTCGAAGCACGGCGTCTCCCACGCCACCGGTCCGTACCCGCTCCTCTCTCTACTCATGTCTAACGCCCCATAAACCCCTTCCCCTTCAGGAAGTCCTTCATGTGCAGCCTGACCGGCTCCGCCAGTCGTTTGGCCATAAGCTCCGACCAAGGAGCGCTGTTCTTGCCATGGGTGCGTTTGGACAAATAATCGGAAGAGATTCGGTCGTAGTTCTTCACTTCTTCCAGGGCCGCCGGATCATAGCTGTCACGGTGCAGGACAGCCTCCACCGGAAGCCGGGGACGCAGCCCCGGCTCCTGATCCGGGTACCCGAGGCACATGCCGAATACCGGATAAACCAAATCCGGGAGCTCCAATGCCTCGGAGAACTCCGCAATGGAGTTGCGGACTCCGCCGATATACACAATGCCAAGACCGAGCGATTCCGCCGCGATCGCGGCATTCTGCGCAGCCAAAGCGGCATCCACCGTGGCCACGATGAAATTCTCGGTCGAATCTTCGTACGTCTCTTGATCCGCCACATGCGCCTCTGCGCTTTTTTTCAAACGATACAGGTCCGCGCACCATACCAGAAATACCGGGCATTCCACGATATACGCCTGATTGCCCGCCAAAGCGGCCAACCGCTGCTTTTTCTCTGGTGAGGTCACGGCAATCACGCTGTATGCCTGGACGTTGCTTGAGGTCGATGCCATCTGGCCTGCTGCCACGACAGCCCTCAGCTGTTCCTCGGACACGGGCCGATCCGAATATTTACGAATCGATCGATGGTTCATCAGCAGTGAAATCGTGTCATTCATCGGGTATCCACTCCTTAGGCTCTTAAGAATCGCTCCATTTATTATGAAACTTCGGCTTGGGCAGTGCAAGCTTGATTGCCTGCAACCGCAGCGCAAAAAAGCCGGCATGCTGTCGATCGCCTTCAGCAGCCGGCTCTTATTTCAGCCAAAGTTCGCGGCTAGGGAATATGGCAGGAAGTCTGTCGTTAAGACACGATATCGTAGCCCTGCTCTTCAATCGCTTCCTTCAATGCGTCAAGGCTGACTTTGGTTTCGTCGTATTCGACGGCTACCGTGTTGGATGCAAGATCGACTTTGCCAGAAGCTCCCGCACTCTTCAGCGCGCCTTCCACCGAGTTTACGCAATGATTGCAGGACATGCCTTCCACCGTCAATGTCACTTGTTTCATGCTGTCGCCCTCCTATCGTAAAATGTCGTACATTATCACTTTACTATACCCCCCGTAGGTATGTAAAGTTGGCGAATTTGCTCCTTTCTGCAACAGAAACACGAAAAAAGTAGGAAGATTTATCCTTTTGATCTGTTATAATGTACATGAATCATAAGATTTATACAGGATGGGACAAGCTTTTTACTCCCCTCCGAAATTTTTCCATAAATTTTGATTATTGTTGCAGGAATTACCAATTCGCTGTCGAACTATCTTATTACAGAGATAACGAACTATGAAAGTAGGAACTCTATCATGGTATTTGACGGCATTATACTAGGGTTAATTGTCGGACTGATACGCGGCGGTTTCCGTCACGGACTGCAGCAATTCAGCAAGATCCGCCTGAAGGGCGGCCTCATCTTCCCAATTCTCCTGATCGTACAGCTGCTCATATTCCGTTTTCAAGCGAATTCCGACTGGCTGGCATCCGCAAGCAGCTACGTGTTTATGTTCATCTACGTCGCCGGCATGATCTTCCTTTGGATGAACCGGGACCAGAAGGGCTTTGGCAGCATCTTGGCCGGCGTCTTTCTCAATTTCCTCGTCATGGCGGTTAACGGCGGCAGAATGCCCGTATCGATGAGCGCCGCTTCCGTTCTGGATCCTTATTACGTGGACATGCTGAGCAACAGCACCGTTATCACCAAGCATTATCTGATGGACGCTTCTACCCGCCTTCCGTTCCTGGGTGACATTATACCGTTATCCCCGCCGTATCCAAGAACACAGGTGATCAGTATCGGAGATATCATCATGAACGTCGGCATCTTTCTCTACATTTTCAACCTGATGACCGTGGGGAAGAATACCGCCAACGTGCAAGCATTAGGACCGAAATCCGATACCAATGAACGTGTTGAACCACAAAATTGATCATACATCATACCACCTGGAAAGGAGGGAGAACTGTGAAGAAAACTGATAAAATCAAGTATTCCCGCATCGTATTGAATGCCATCATCGTTGCTTCTGTTGTTGTCGCTCTGACTTCCGGTTACAGATTCGGATAATCGACTTCCATAAGAAACAGGCTGGAAAATTCAGCCTGTTTTTTTACATCTTTTTCGTTGTTTTGCATCGCAATATACCTTAAAATGTGGAGAATACACCATTGATTTTATTGAGGAGAAATCATTTATGTCCATATTTAAGCGTCCTAGGTTCTCTCAAGGCTTTGCGGGACAGCTGTATTTTGTTTTTCTTTCTCTTCTGGGCTGTTCCACCTTCCTGCTGGTGCATCAAGGGGAAATCTTCCAATATACTCCTTCCCAGTGGGTATGGGTCTATGCGATGTTAGGCGCCGCCCTCATCTTAAACTACTTCACCTTCCAGCTGCCGCCAGAGGGTAATTTACAGTCCATGGATTCCTCTGTTTACCTGGCATGCATCTTTATCTATGGAGCACCGTTTGCGCTGTCCGTCATCCTGTTCGTCTCCCTTGCCATGGCGCTTTACGACAGAAAAATCCCCTTCTGGAAGCATTTTGTTAATTTCTCCGTGTATACCGTGATGATTGTCGGGTCCTCCTTCATTTTCAAAATGGCGGGCGGACAAGCAGGCCCTATTCACAATGATCAATTTGGTGCGTATGTTGCAGCGTTGGTTGTTTATTTTGTTATCAACGTATTCCTTGTCGGCTTCTACTATTACCTGTTATACAAGGGATCGTTATATGATATTTTGAAAACCTTCATGAAAGATACACTGCTTGTTTACCTCAGCACGCTCATTCTTTCGCTGGTTCTCTCCATACTCATCGTACATAACGGCGTTTTCGGGCTGACCCTGTTTATAGGTCTCAGCGTGATGCTGTCCTATTCCTTCAAGCAGCTCTTCACGATGTATAAACAGGTACAAGAAAAAGCCATCAAGGATCAACGAACCGGATTATACAATCACAGCTATTTCGAAAATTTGCTGGAAGACGAAATCAAGAAGGCCAAAACCAATGAAACGCCGTTGTCGCTGGCCATGATCGATATCGATGATTTCAAAAAATACAATGATCAATTCGGACACCTGAAAGGCGACATGCTGCTCGGATTTCTCGGCAATTACCTCAAGGTGGAATCCGAAACGGCCGAGGTGGTGGCCTCCCGCTTCGGCGGCGAGGAATTCACGATCCTGATGCCGGGTTATGATGACCATAGGGCACGTTCCTTCATTAACAGGCTCCGCAAAAAGCTGAACGATACCTATTTCGACGGCGTCGAGATTTTTCCGTCCGGCTGTCTCTCCTTCTCTGCCGGCGTTGCCTCGTACCGGATTGATATTCATGACAAGTCGCAGCTTGTCGAGCTTGCCGACCAAGCGCTGTATTATGCCAAGAAGCAGGGCAAAAACAACGTGCATGTATATGGAAGCGGCGCCGAAAAGGAATCCGAGATCGACTTTGCGGAGGACGTCCGCGACATCGAGCAGCAGCTGAAGCTGTTCCTGTATAAAGACGTGGATACGTTCAAGCACTCCAAACGGGTCTTCCGCTACGCCATGGACATCAGCGAAGTGCTTGGGCTTGACAGCGTGGAGCGCCGCAATTTTGTGCTCGGGGCGCTCATTCACGATATCGGCAAGCTGGAGATTCCTTGGGGAATCTTGAACAAACGGGACAAGCTGACAGCCGGCGAATGGGAAACCGTCAAACGGCATGTCAGCTGGGGCAAGCGCATCGCGGAAACGAACGAGAAGTTCAAGGAACTGGTTCCTTACATCGAACTGCATCATGAACGGTATGACGGCGGCGGCTATCCTCACGGCTTCAAGGGCAGCCAAATCCCCAAGCTGTGCCGGATGCTGACCATTATCGATTCCTTCGACGCGATGACAACCGAGCGGCCTTACCAGAAAACGAAAACCTTCGAGGAAGGGATTGAAGAGCTGCTCCGCTGCTCGGGCACGCAGTTCGATCCGGAGCTCGTTGAGCTGTTTATCCGTTATTTAAGGCTCAAAGCCGAAGCGCAGCAGCAGCCTGCAGCCGGCCTGGAGACCTCTTAAAGACCACCTCCCCTCTGCCTTTCTCATCTCTTGGGATGTTTGATACTTCCTCAAATAAGGTATAAAGGTAGTATCCAACTTAAATGAGGTGAGATCGGTGGCTGACAAGAAAAAGGATCTTCCGCTTCACAATGGTCCCGGCAACATGGATCACCCTGAACAATATCCGACGGAACAAGAAAGCCTGTTCGACAAATTCGAGAGCGAGCAGCATGTGGACCCGATTCCGATGGAAGACGCCAGGCTGGAGAGCCAGGAAGAAAAGCAGCGGGATGGCACGTCGAAGAAGCGTTCATCCAGCGACGATAAGTATCACAGCGGCTTTTAAAAATGGGACTGGCCTTATCACTGCAGCGTAACTTGAACTTATGGGCTCCGTTTTGGCGGAGCCTTTTTATTTCCCCGTTTTTTCTTTAATATAGAAGGGTATGTATTCTGAGCTAAACCCTAGAGATTATATAAAGAGTGGAGTGGACCCTTTGTTTTCCATATGGACTTTAAACCGTGTGCAGCGAAGGATGCTGTTGGTACTGATAGCAGCGGTTCTGGTGATGTCATGTTTGCTGGTGCTGACCGGTCTTCATGAACGTTCCCCCAGCATCAGCAGCGTGATCGAAGAACGGTATATCCAAAGTGCGGCCATGATCAGCCACCCCGGTGGAGACCTGGAAGAGCATGCCACCAGCGTCATGCCCGGTGTGCCGCTTATGATTGCCGGACTTACCGCCATATTCGGAAGCATGGAAGCTGCCCTGATCGGCTATCAGCTGCTCCAATGCTTCTTTCATGCATTTTCCGTCTACTTGGTGTTTGTGCTGTCCCGCTACATGTTCAATACGCGGATCGCTTTTCTCTCTTGCATGATTTATGCGCTATTCTGGCCGGCTTATGGCGCCGTTCGCCTGATCCTGCCGGATACGACCATGCAGACTTTGATGCTTCTTCTTGTCTGCGCCATCATCGGAGCGCTTGAATTGAAGCAGGCGGGATGGTACGCGGCTGCCGGCGCGCTTACGGCGCTTATGGCCTGCTACAATCTCCAGGCGCTGCTATATCCTGTATTGTTCATTGCCTTCTGGATCAAATACCGCAGTCCGGTCAAGATCGTAACCGGGGGGATCCTTCTCATTAGCGCGGGATACCTGCTCATCTTGTCTCCATGGTGGCTGAACATCCCACTGTTCAATAAATTGAGGTATATGTCCGGTCCGTGGAATCTCGCCGCGCTGTGGCTGGAATCCAGATACATCGAGGGCAATCCGTTGGTTCATCTGTTCCGAAGCATATTTGCGGGCCGCACCTCCAAATATGCGGCTGCCATCGGAAACGAGGAAGCAAGAAAAATCGTGCAATCCGCATTGGATGCAGTCCGTCTGGTCATGCTGTTTGCCGGGGTCGCCGGCATCATCTGGTCCGTCTGGAAATACCGTCTGAAGCGGCAGCTGCCGGTGCTGCTGACGCTGCTGTATTTCATTGCCGCCGAATGGCTCGTTCCGAGCCTGGACGGCACCGGATTTCCCTATGCGGTCTTCCTGCTGCTCTACGCGGCATTTCTCGCGGACAAAGCGATCATTTACGCGCATAGAACTCGCCTGCTTCGCAAATAAGCATCGCTCCCGAAGCCGGTCCGATCACGGTGGCCGCCTGCGCCTGAAAGCACTTTGATGTTGTGCTTTCAGGCGTTTTTTTCATATTTTTGTTGAACCTTTCAGATTGATAAAACGTCTATATTAGTATCGAAGCTTCCATACCTTCATGCCAGGAGGAATGACTGCATGAAATTAAACCGTAAATTCATGGCCATCCTTAGCATCGCCATAGCAAGCGTCCTGACGATAAGCACCATCCTGTACTTTACCGATGCTTCCGATCGCTCAGGCGGGAAGCACCGCATGAACGACAGCCTGAACGGTCAGGCGCTGATTCAAGTCGGCGCCACCTACATCACGCGTACACATTTAACCGCCTACAAGGATAACCTCACTAAGAGTGACACCCCCCTACCTGATGACTCCGCGATCCTTAGAGAAATGGCAGCAAAGGAATTGATGCTTCAGCTGGCTGACGAAGAGGGCGTTGCGGCAAGCCTGGAGGATGGGGCTCAGAGGGCAAGGCAGCTTCGAGAAACGCTCGAGCGCCAGCCGCGACAAGTGCAAGAGCAGCACTTGAGCATGCTGGATGCGATGGGCATCAGCGAAGATCAGTACTGGGAAGATTACTCCCCGCCGGAATATCGGGACATGCTATCGATCGAACGTTTCATGAATAAACGGACGACGGAAATGAAGACAAACCAGCCTGACGTCATAACCAGTACGAAGCAGCTGAAGGAAGATCTGCTGAAAAAGGCTGTCGATGAGCAGAGAATCGTCCTATTGGATCCGGATATTCAATGGAGATAACGCCGCATTGGTATATAATGGAGTAAAAGTCCATATGCGATCATGGGAGGATATTATGAAAAAACGTTTCTCTTCTGTTCCTGCTTTTGCACTCGGCGCGATCTTCGGCGTGGCGCTGACAGCCGGTACGGCCGTTGGTGCCGCCGTTTATCTGAAGGCATTTCCATCCCAATCCAAAATTGTGGTCAACGGATCGGAAGCCCGGCTGTCGGATTCTCCGGTAGTCATACAAAACAAGCTGTATGTCCCCGTGCGGGACTTCTCGGAAGCGCTTGGATATCGGGTCGGCTCCGTCGGTCCCGAGGGAATCGGAATTATTCCCCAATCCTCGAATGGAGAGGCGATCCCGGTCGGCCCGACTGCGCCTTCCGAGTCCGAAGGAGCGCCTGCTCACGAGCGTCATTTGGTGAAGAACCTCGGCAAGCTGATCGAAGTCAACGGCGAATTGAATATGCAAAAGATTTATATCGTTATCGCTGCCGGTGAAGCGAGGCTGTATTCGCAAGATGAAGCCACCGGCAACGGGCTGCTGCATTATTTGATTCTAGACGGCGATTCTTCCCTTTACGCCCCGTTTGTACAGATGGACGGCCAAGCCGGCGAGCTTGATTACAACCTGCCGAATTTCGAAGGTCAGACGCCGCTTCATCTGGCGGTCATCCACAAGAATGACTTCTACATCGACAAGCTGCTGAACCAGCACAAGGCAGATGCCTCCCTTCAAGACGCTTCCGGAAAGACGGCGCTGGACTATGCCGAAAAAGACAGCAAGCAGTACAAATTGCTTACGGCCTACATCAACAAGAACAGCCAGTGATGTCCGAATCTGCAGAGGCGTCGTGAGCCCCACCGTTTACGGCAGCCTCCTTCTCTATGCAGCCCTTCATATGCTATCGGAAGCCCGCTCATTTGGCGGGCTTTTGCCTTTTCTTTTGTTTTTTGCTTTTGCTTTTTGCTTTTGCTTTTGCGATTTACGGGTTAAAGCCCCGTGTCATTTTTTCACAGCCTAACTGTAACTTTATGCCCTGGTTATACGTGTGTTACATAGAGGGGAGGACATGAAACTGAACAGTCTGGAATCGATTTATCAATATTACGTGAAAGACGTGTATCGTTACTTGTACTCCCTCTCTTACGATCACCATACGGCCGAGGACCTGGTGCAGGAAACCTTTTACCGGGCTTATTTGTATCTCGAGGATTGTAAGGAAGAACGAATCAAGCCATGGCTGTTTCGGGTTGCCCATAACGCTTACGTGGACTATCAGCGCAAGGCGAGCCGCAGCATCGTCCGGGACGCAGAATTTTTCGATCAGATGATAGACCGGAATACGCCCGAGAACATCCTGCTCCAGCAAGAAGTCCACAGAGAAATCGGACGGATGCTGGCCGATATTCCGGAGAAGCAGCGGCAAGCGGTGCTCCTGGTCGATTTTCATCAATTCACCTACCAGGAGGCGGCGGATATTATGGGCATCACCTTATCCCATATCAAGATCACGTTATTTCGGGCCAGGCAGCGGCTGCGGGACATGAAACGAAAGGACGGGAATTTATGAGCGAAGAATTCAAGCAGCGGCTGAAGGACTATGCGGATGGCAAGCTGAATGACGAGGAAAAAAACGTAGTCGAACGGGAAATGGAGAAGCTGGAGGAATACCAGGCTTACGTGAACGAGATGATGGATAACGAGCGTTCGAGCGATGCCGGACCCCCGCATGCCGCTGACGGTCAGACCGGCCTCTCGCCCAAGAAAGAAAAGCGAATCGTTCGCCGGGGCAAATGGCGGGCCCGAATCTCCAATACGTTGACGGTGATATCGGCGTTTCTGGCGATATTCGTCATCAGCTCGATCATTACGGCGCTGTTTTACGGGGTCGGCGATCCCAGCCGCAACGATAAATATCGGGATGCCATCGCTTCCGCCATCTCGATCTCGAAACCTAATATCGATGTCCCGCTAAGCAGTCAGGGTAAAGCCTTCTTCATGCAGGAAATGTACGGGGATATGGTCAAGCAAGTCGGGAGTGAACGCGTGACCGTCGGCGAATACACCGTCAACTTCCTGTTCGGACTGCCCTCCGTCGATACGGATTGGAAGAATGGCAGCTCGGGTTCATCCCAGATTTTCTACCGGCCGGATAGCTCTGCGGAGACTTCTTCCGCGAATCAAGAAGAACCCAACGAACAATCAAAAGAGCAGAACGCTAGCGCCTCCTCCGCAAAGAGCGGTGATTGGTCCAGGCTTGAAAAGCTTCCCGAAGGCACCGTGGCCGAGGCTTATGTATCGTTTAACCGTTTCTTCACGACCGACGAACTGCTGAAGCAGTTCGAGAACCGGAATATGGAGGCCGTCTGGTTTGCCGTCGATACCGGGCCGGATGATCGATTCGGCGACGGAGACGGCGTAATCTCTCATCCTGCCGGCTTTCCTTCTTATCCCGTCTGGCATCATGACGATTTGACAGTGACCTCTTATCAGGAGCAAAAAACCGGATGGTTTAGCAAGACCACCCTCAGCGGGGGACAGTACCCTTCTGTAGACACCTACTGGGACGGGGAGCTGCGGAACGAGCACTTCCTCAAATCGCTGCGGCTTCTGCAGGAGTATGACCTGATTGCCGAACGGGTGGCTCCCTTCATTGACGTGGACGCTTCCGTAGCTTACGTGGAACAGAACGGCGTTCGCCTCTACGGTGCCGTCATTACCGGCCCTGTCAAAGAGCTGCTGACCTTGCGCGAGGTATCCTGGGTCCACGATCTGCGGGTCGGGGAAGTGCGGCTGTGGAATTGGATCGAGTGATGGTCGATGGCGAGTGCCCTATACTGCAACTGGCTGACGAACATGAAATGAGGGTCGACAGCCATCCAAGCATGCCCCGGCCACGCTCCGTGCGTACAGGGATCGATGCGCACGTTATACAAGATGACTATTAGGGCGCAGATATCCCGGACTTCTTCCTTCATGGCAAGTCCGGGATTTTTCCTTAGTCATATAAAAGATTCAGTTCATGAATGATCCCTGCTGCCTGCGCTTGCCTCGTGGTGTGACCATTGCTCCATCTGCTGCTTCTTCTCCCGCTCCTCCCGGACTCGGCGGTCCCTCTCCATCGCGTCAGCAATATAATCGCGCGGTTTCAGCTTGCTGTTGATGTTCAGCAAAATGCCGATCATGATGAGCTGCAGCAAAGCAATAACAACCAGCATGACATCCCTCCTCCTACATGGATTATGGATACTCTTGAACATTCCTACTTAATATAACACCTTCTCCCTCTATCAAGTTGGGAGTGAAGCTTATTGCTCATAGCCCTCATGAACGATGATTCATGCCATGAATCATAAGAGCTTCGCCCATGCGTTTACCCATATCCTGCACTTTGCCAGACTTCCGAGAATCCGTTAAACTGGTAAGACGATAAACGAAATACGAAATGATTGGTGAATTTCATGACATCCATACCCTTTTATAAACGCCCGTACGGCGGTGAGCGTCAGGATATTCCGTTTGCGAAGCTGGCTTCCTTCGAGAACAGCCGGGACCTGATCCGCGATGACGCGCCGGATGCGGCTTTTTTTCGCGGCTTGGAATCCCAGGGACTGCTGCTGAACCGCGCCCAGATCCAAGCCGTACGACATACGCAAGGACCGCTGCTTACGCTTGCCGGCGCAGGCTCCGGCAAAACCTCCGTGCTGGTCAGCCGGACAGGCTACCTCATTGCCGCCAAGAGCGTCGACCCTTCTTCCATCCTGCTTGTCACCTTCTCCTCCAAGGCGGCGGCCGAGATGAAGGAACGCATCATGGCGCTTCCCGGCTTGAGGTCCAGCGAAACCGCCAAGGTAACGGCCAGAACCTTCCATTCCTTCTTCCTGTACTTGCTGCGAACCCGCGGCTACAAGCAGGAAATCCTGAGCAACGCCAGGCATCAGCAATTTATCATGAAGCGCATCCTGCGGGAAATGGGCTTGCAAGATAGCTACGAAGCCGAGACGCTGCTATCGCTGTGGTCCGCCCACCGGATGAGTATGACCGGACTTGACGAGCTGCCTGTCAAAACGCCTGCCGAGGTTGAGCAGCGGCAGATTTTTGCCCGGTATGAAGCATGGAAGGAAGAGCATGGCCAGATGGATTTCGACGACATTCTGGTCTTGTCCTATCGTCTGCTGTCCCATGATTCCGGACTGCTCGCCTCCCTTCAGAGGCGGTACCGTTATGTCATGGTCGACGAGTTTCAGGATACGGGACTGCTGCCTTATGAGCTGCTCAAAAAAATCGTCGCCCCGCACCGCAATTTAATGGTTGTGGGTGACGATGACCAGACCATATACGGCTTCAACGGGGCGCGCAACGAATTCATCCTGGAATTCGACCAGACGTTTCCCGGGGCCAAGGTCGTGACGCTCGATATTAATTACCGCTCCCTCTCCTCGATCGTCGGGCTGGGGAACGAAATTATCCGCGTCAATGAACGGCGGCGCCCCAAGCAGCTGCGGTCGACCCGCAAGAGCAGCAGCGTGCCGCTCTACCTTCGACCCGGCGATCCCGATCAAGAAGCGGAGCTGCTGCTGACCCATATCACCGAGCAGGTCCGGGAGCACGGGAAGCAGTACCGCGACCATGCCATTCTCTATCGCACCGCAAACAACAGCCGGGCGATCTTCGAGCAGCTCGTGATGCGGGAAATCCCGTTCATACATTATGAGAATGGGGATCTGTTCTACGAGCAGTGGATCGTCAAACCGCTCATGGATCATCTGCGGCTGTCGCTGGACCGGCGCAATTTCACGGCGATGGAGGGCATGCTTCATACGCTGTACATCAACCGCGACAAGGGCATGGCTTTCATCCGGCAGCAGGATGCTCCGCGGCCCAAGAAAGGGCCTCTGTCGCACCTCCTCTCCTTCCCCGGGCTGAAGGATTTCCAGATCGAGAATATAAGGGAACGCTCCAAGCTCATCAAGAGCCTGAAGGCGATGGAGCCCCTTCAGGCCGTGCAGGAAATGAGACGCCAATTCTACGACAAATTCCTGGAGGCCGACGAGCGGCAGGAGATCACCCTCCATAAGGAATTCATTCAAGAAGGGCTGGATGAACTGGAGGCTTCCGCGAAGCGCTTTGGCGATATCGCTGAATTCGTCGGATTTGTCGACCGGCTGATCATCATCCATAAGGAAATGGCGGCCATGAAACGGGATGAGCATGCCGATGCCGTCCGCTTAATGACCATCCATAAATCCAAGGGGCTGGAATTTCCCTCCGTGTGCCTGATCGGAGCTAGCGAGGGCATTCTGCCGCATACGTCCGCTTTGGACGCTGAGCGCAGGGACGATCAGCGCCCGCTGTCTGACAAAGAGGATAAGGCCTTGGATGCGCTGGAAGAGGAACGCAGATTGGCTTATGTAGCCATCACCAGAGCACGGGATGAACTGGTGATCAGCTCCCCGGGCTTTTATCGCGGACGGAAAGCGGAGGTTTCCCGCTTCTTCCGGGACGTGTTCCTCACGGATGAACAGAGCAAACAGGGCAACAGCATACCGAACAAGGGCGCAGGGTCAGCGGCCCGCACAGCCTTTACGGCGCAACGTACGATCCGCATAGAAACCTCGGCCAAGCCTTCATCGCCTTCCGCTTCTGCCGGACGAAGGACCGGGAGCGCCGTTAACCAGACGAGCCAACGTTTCGGTTCAGGTTCACGGTCAGGGTCGAGCTCTGCTCCCGAGCCGCAGTCTCCGGCTGCTCCCGCAGCGACGGAAATCGTCGACGTATGGCTGTGCACCAGCCCTAATTGCAAGGGCTGGCAGCGAGTCAACGCACGTATCCCTGTTAACACAAGGGATCGGGAGAGCAAGTCCTGTCCATTATGCCAGGCACCCATGAAACAGGGTCGCAAAGAAGTCCCGGTGCATCACAGGCGCTAGGGGCAATTCGTTCTACTAAATAGCTCGATTTACAAAGCGGTTAGGTGAAACATAGCGGTTTCTGGAATCATGAATACAACGATTATCGCAGCTTTTGCCATTCCTACGCAGCATGATACCCGCCTGAATGAATTGTCGTGCCGCAAGCGCACGTCGATGTCCCCAAACCCGAAGCCTGTTATCGCAGGCCTCGGGTTTTTGACATTCCAAGACGGCATAACGATAGTAGGCTTTCCATTGCATAACGGATCGGCTCAGTCAGGATTCCGGTTTTATTTTTCCGATGCCGCAAATAAATATGGAAGCGTATACAGAATGCGTTACAATGGACATAAGAGATCATCTTATTTCATGTTTTGATACATACCGAGGAGGAATGCCGTCATGATTAAAGGAATTGCCCATCTGGCGTTCGATGTTGCCGATATGGAGAAATCCCTGCATTTTTACTGTGATGTGCTTGGTTTTACCCGTGCTTTTGATATTCCCAATGATCAGGGCGAACCGTGGATCGAGTACATTAAGGTGCGTGATGGACAGTTTATCGAGCTGTTTTACGGCGGACAAAATAAACCGGCCCGTGTAGAGCGGCCCGTCGGATTCTCCCATCTCTGCCTTGAGGTGGAAGACATCGAGCGCATCGCGGAGCATCTTCGCAAGCAGGGCGTGAAGCTGGACGTTGAGCCGGTTCAAGGAAAAGACTTCAACTGGCAGTGCTGGGCCAGGGACCCGGACGGCAACCGGATCGAATTCATGCAGCTGGATCCGAAATCGCCCCAGATGAACTGTTAGTCGCTGCCATCGCCAGCCGTATCTCTGTCATACCTCACCCGAGGCCCCTGTCGATACAAGCCTCCGCTTGATCGTTGTGCACTACCACACGAAACATGCAGAGCTGAAAAATTTCCGCACCACGCAGCCGCTTCCCGAAACGAATCTGCCGACAAAGGCCTTGACTGCAACGGCATTCCGGCGGTTGTCGCCCGATAATATCAAGGTCATCCCGTATACAGGGTTGACCTTGTTTTTTCTTGTGCAAAATGTAGAGACAGGCCTTGCATTCAACATCTTGCCAACTTCTGTTAATCCGGCTACAATATAACCACCGAATTATTCAAATTTGAATAATATGTACATAGTTGAATAAGGAAAAGGAGTATCCTTAACATGAATGCACAACAAAGCAACATCAAATTGGTCGTGGCCGGATTGCTGCTCGGCATCTTCATGGCCGCCATCGATAACACGATTGTAGCGACCGCGTTATCGACGATTATCCGCGATCTTCAAGGCTTCGACCAAGTCGTCTGGGTAACCTCGATCTACATGGTTGCCGTTATGGCCGGCACGCCGATATTCGGCAAGCTGTCCGATATGTACGGACGGAAGCGGTTCTTTATCTTCGGACTGGTTGTCTTCCTGATTGGTTCTGCCCTCTGCGGGATGGCAAACAATATGACAGAGCTTATTATTTACCGGGCGATTCAAGGAATCGGCGGCGGTGCTCTTATGCCGATTGCCTTTACCATCGTGTTTGACCTGTTCCCGCCGGAGAAGCGCGGCAAGATGACAGGTCTGCTCGGCGCCGTATTCGGCACCTCCAGCATCATGGGACCGCTGCTGGGTGCTTTTATCACCGACAGCATCGGCTGGGAATGGATATTCTATGTCAACGTTCCGATCGGAATCGTGTCCTTTATCTTCATTATGACGTCTTACAAGGAATCGCGTTCCCATGCCAAACAGAAGATCGATTGGACCGGGGCAGCGACGCTTGTTGGCGCGATCATCTGCTTGATGTTCGGTCTGGAGCTGGGCGGGCAAACCTATGCATGGGATTCCCCGCAAATTCTGGGCTTGTTCGGGGGATTCATTGCTTTGTTTATCGTGTTTCTGTTCGCAGAGACCCGAGCAGCCGAACCCATTATTTCGTTCCAAATGTTCCGTAAACGCCTGTTTGCTTCAAGCAATATCGTTGCCTTGTTCTATGGAGCAACGTTTATCGTGGCAACCATCTACATCCCGATCTTCGTCAGCGGAGTGTACGGTGGATCGGCAACCAATTCGGGCCTCATTCTGATGCCGATGATGCTCGGCAGCGTATTCGGGAGCCAAGGTGGCGGTATGCTGACGACCCGGACTTCGTTTAGAAACATCATGATTCTGTCCGTCTTGTGCTTTATCACAGGCATTTTCTGCCTGAGCACGATCAGCCCGGATACGCCGCGCTACCTGTTAACGCTCTTCATGGTCCTGACCGGCTTTGGCGTCGGGTTCTCGTTCTCCACGCTCAGCATGGCCTCCATCCATAACTTTGATGCCAGACAGCGGGGCGCGGCAACATCGACGAACTCCTTCCTTCGTTCCTTCGGCATGACGGTGGGGATTACAATCTTCGGGATCATCCAGCGCAACGGCCTGAACAACCGGCTCGCGGAAGCCGGAGGTAACGCGCCGGCCGGTGCCGAGTTAAACGCGGATGCCGTCCTTTCGCCTGAAGTGATGGGGCAGCTCCCACCGAACGTGCGCGAACAGATCACGGCTTCATTGGCCGATTCCATCGCGAACACGTTCATGTGGGCGCTTGTGCCGGCGGTGCTGGCGCTTGTGTTCGTCCTTATGATGGGCAACGAACGGGTGACCGTTCCCGCCAAAGCCCCCGCCAAAGCCAAGGGAGCCTGATGGCATGTCCATGAAGCTGGCCATCCTGGGCTTGCTGCTGGAAGGAGACCATCATCCGTACGAGATCCGGATCAAGATGAAAGACCGGGGCATGGATCAATATACCAAGCTCCAGATGGGCTCCCTTTATTACGCGGTGGACCGGCTCGCCAAGGAAGGATATATCGAGGCCGTGGAAACCATCCAAAGCGACAGCCGTCCGGATAAAACCATCTACCGGATCACGGAATCCGGACGCAAGCTTTTTGAACAGCTGCTGTTCAAGAAATTCAGGGACATCGAGCCCGTGCACCACCCGCTGTATATGGCGCTGCCCTTCTCGCGCCACGCAGACCCCGCCGTTCTGGCCCCGATCCTGCAGACCCGGATCCGGGAAGCCGAACACCGGGTGAACCAGGCGTACCAACTATACGTGGAGCATCAGCATATCGTCCCCCGCAGCACGCAGCACCTGATGATCGGGATGTATGAGCACGCCAAGACCGACCTGAACTGGTTAAGACGGCTGCATGAGGACCTGGTGCATGGGAAACTCGGCACGATCGGCGAGCCGTTGTTTCCCGAGGACGACCAGGAAGGACGATAATGCCAAGGGGGCTTTCCACCTGCTATTGAATACGCAAAAAAAGCGAACACTTCCCTCACTCAGGGTTGGTGCTCGCTTTTTTATATGAAAACGAAATTTAGAACAGGAACTCATCCGGGTTGGAGCCGAAACGTTTGTTTTGGTTCAAGCCGTCAATGGCCGCCATATCTTCTGCGGAAAGCTCGAAATCGAAGATGCCGGCGTTTTCACGGATCCGATGATCTTTAATCGATTTCGGAATGACGATGACGCCGTTCTGAATGTCCCAGCGCAGAATGACTTGCGCCGTGGTTTTTCCGTATTTCTCCGCGATCTTAGCCAGCGCCGGTTGATCGAGGTTGCCCTGCATCAACGGGCTCCAAGCTTCCAGAACGATATGATTCTCGCGTGCATAGCCCAGCAGCTCCTTCTGGGAAAGCAGCGGATGCAATTCCACTTGGTTGACGACAGGTACCACGCCGGTATCCTCAATGATATGCTGCAGGTGGCGGATTTGGAAATTGCTGACGCCAATGGAACGAACGAGGCCTTCTTTTTGCAGATGAATCAATGCCTTCCACGTCTCGAGGTATTTATCTTTACCCGGCCAGTGCACGAGATATAAATCAACGATATCCAGCCCCAGCTTCTTGCGGCTCGTCTCAAAAGCTTGCAGCGTCTTCTCATAACCCTGGTCATCGTTCCATACCTTGGTGGTGATGAACAGCTCGTCCCGCGAAACTCCGGATTCGCGAATGGCTTGCCCTACGCCCTCTTCATTGCCGTAGATGGCAGCGGTATCGATGCTGCGGTACCCTGCAGCGATTGCTGATTTTACGGACTGAATAACCTCTTCGCCTTCTTTGGTCTTCCATACGCCAAGGCCCAGCCACGGCATTTTTACGCCGTCATTCAAAGTAGGTCCATCGGTAAAAGTTTGATTGGCCATTCTGAAATCCCTCCTGTTTATGTAATGCAGCGGATATTTGGCCGCTTATTCCAGTATATCAAAATCCCAGTATCCCGCTCAACGTTACAGCCCTTGCAAGGGCTGCGGACATTTTTTAACTAATCCCATCATTCATCGCCAAAAAGGGCCGTCCTATGGGCAGCATGCTGCTATAGGCTCGGCCCTTTATTAATCGTTACGGCATTTGCATGTAACCTATCGTTTTAAACCTTGCGTCTAAAAATACCGAAGGTCAGCAGCCCGCATGCCGCCAGAAACAGATACGGCCCAGCGGCCGCTCCTCTGATCGTCTCTCCAAAAAAATCAATGGTCTTGGACGACACGTACATCATGGTCAGGAAAATAGCGACCAGCGCAAAGGCGTAGGCAATCAGCTTGTTCATCTTCTTCTCGCGAACCACTTTCAAAAACGGATAGATGAAACATACGATGAACAACACGCCGCCCTGCATAAAGCCGTTCTCCGCAGCCACGCCGATATCCAGCCATTTAAAAAAGAAAGAGGCTATCGCCAAACAGGTTGCGATAAAAATAAATTTGCTCCCCAGATCCCACTGTTTAAACCGAAATTTCATCCATGTACACTCCCCTAGTGTCAATCCCCGGATGCCCAGCACCCTTCGATAAACTTAGGGTCATTATACCGGATTTTTGCGGCCGGGGATAGATCAACTACAGGTCTGCAGCACTATTCAGCCATACCGTCTTGTTTGCGGCCGGTTGACGTTTCCCCTGCTTCGGCTCCATGTCCGGATATCCGATGTACAGGAAACCCAGCATTTTATCGTCAGGCTTCAATCCGAACGCTTGGTTCATCAACGCGTGGAAACACGGCTCGCCGGTTCTCCAAACGGCGCCAAGACCCAGCTCATGAATTTGCAGCAGCATGTTCTGGATGCCGGCGAATACCGCTCCGTACTCTTCCAGCTCAATCACCTTCGGATCCGTCGACGGCTCAACCGCCACACCGATGACGACCGGAGCGCGGTACGCCTTCGTACGTCCCGATTCGCGCGCTGCGTTCACGGCCTCTTCGCTCGTATCGTCGCCGCCGGCCACCTGAATATCCCCCAGGGCATTGCCGAGCACGTCGCGGCCTTCCCCTTGCATGACAAAGAATTTCCACGGCTCCGTCAGCTTGTGGTTCGGCGCCCAGGTTCCTGCTTCGACGATCTGTTCGATCAACTCCTGCGGTACGGCGTCAGGCTTGACCTTGCCAAGGCTGCGGCGCGTGCGGATAGCTTCACTTACGTTCATATTTGATTTCCTCCCGAGCTCTATATAGTTGTTCTTATTTGCATACTCCTAATTGAGAGTCTATCTCAATTATAACAAAAAGAGAAGGGGACACCTATCGAGATTCTCGGGTACGGTTCATGTCATAAATTGACCAGTTGAAGAATAACAAGCTCTTCTCTGTCTCCAAATCCTCGATTATAGCCTAGAATTATTGTAAATCCTCCTCTGTTTTACTAGCATTTGGATCGAAACGTTCACATCCTTCCCCTCTATTTTATCTAGATTTCCATGCCATTACCTGGGATAATGAGGTTTAACTCACACAAGAAGATTAGGAGGATGATTCATGACTGATAAGCGACTTATAACGCCCGAGGATTTGTACCGGATGCACTGGGTGAATGACCCTGTCGTATCCCCCGCAAGCGGGGCCATAGCCTATGTACATAAGTCCGTGAGCGAAAAGCACGACGGCTACCGTTCCCATATCCGCCTGCTTCCCGCAGGGGGCGCTCAGGATATTCCCTTCACTTCCGGCGAAGCCGATGCAGCACCCGCTTGGTCCCCCGACGGGTCTGAGCTTGCCTTCTTGCGCAAAAAGGGCGATAAGCCACAGGTATGGATCATGCCTGCCAACGGTGGGGAAGCCCGCCCCGCTACCGACCTGAAGCACGGCGTCAGCGCATTTAAATGGTCGCCGGACAGCTCGCGTCTGCTGGTTCGGAGCGAAGCCGAAGCGGCTGAATCTACCGAAAGCGAAGAGAAAGACAAAGACGACAAGCACAAGCTGCCGGAAGAAAAAATCATTAATCGCATTAAATATAAAGCCGATGGCCCCGGATTATGGAATGACCGCCGACATCATCTATTTATCGTGAATCCGGCTACGGAAGAATGCAAACCAATCACCGAAGGCGATTTTGACGTATATGCCTTTGCCTGGTCACCCGACGGCGGCAGCATCGCATACAGCAGCACCCTCGCCACGGAGCATTTCCCGGACCCGGATCTTCGCTTGACGAACGATGTGTTTGTCATGGACCTGTCCAGCGGATCGGTAACCGAAATCACGGACGGAACCCTCTCGATCGGTTCCATTGCGTTCACCCCGGACGGGCAGCATGTACTCATGCTTGCCAGCGATCTCAGCTGCGGGTTTGCCACGCTGACCAAAATCCACCTGGTTCCGCTCTCGGGCGGAGAAGCCCGCGTCCTCTTCACGGACATGGACGTTCAGCTCGGGCACGCCGCTGTCAGCGACATGAGAGCCGGGGCGGGAACGCCTCCCCTGTTCAGCAAGGACTGCCGATCGGTTTACGTTCAGCTCAGCCAGGATGGGGGCGTCCATATTGGACGTTTTGCCTTGGACGGCTCCTCCTTCGAGCTGGTGGTGGCAGGTGAACGCGAGGTGTACCAATTCGCACTGACACCGGAAGAAAACGTGGTATTTGCCGCTGCCGACCCGCTGCAGCCGGGCGATCTGTTCAGCTTCACTACAGGCAGCAACGAGGAACGCCGTCTGACGAACTGCAATGAGGAGCTGTGGAACGAACTTACGTTAAGCACGCCGGAGTCCTTTACGTTCCGTACGTCGGACGGCTGGCCGATCCAAGGCTGGATCATGAAGCCTGCCGGCTTCGCGGAAGGCTCCAAGGTCCCGGCCGTGCTGGAGATTCATGGCGGTCCGCAAGCCATGTACGGACACACGTTTATGCATGAGTTCCAGCTGCTGGCAGCAGCCGGCTATGCCGTTTTCTATACCAACCCGCGGGGCGGCCATGGATACGGTCAAGTCCACGTCAATACCGTCAGAGGCGATTACGGCGGGCGGGATTACCAGGATCTTATGGAAGCCGTGGATTATGTTGTGAATACCTACACTTATATCGACGCTTCCCGTCTCGGCGTGACCGGCGGCAGTTACGGCGGCTTCATGACCAACTGGATCGTCGGTCATACCGACCGGTTCCAAGCTGCGGTAACCCAACGCTCGATATCGAACTGGATTTCCTTCTACGGCGTCAGCGATATCGGCTATACCTTTACCCAGGATCAAATCTGGGGCAATCCTTGGGACGATCTCGACAAGCTGTGGAAGCACTCCCCGCTCGCTTACGTGAAGAATGTCAGCACGCCGCTGCTTATCCTTCACGGCGAACAGGACCTCCGCTGCCCGATCGAGCAGGGAGAACAGCTGTTTATCGCCTTGAAGCGACTGGGCCGTGAAACCCAGCTGATTCGCTTCCCCGGCGCGGACCATAACCTGTCCCGTAGCGGCAATCCGCACCTGCGGGTCCGGCGCCTCAGCCACATCGTCCGCTGGTTCGTGGAGCATATCGAAAAATAACATCAAAAGAAAAACCATCCCCGTGCGAGCTGGCGCAATGAACGCTCGACAGGGATGGTTTTTTTGTGTTGCTTCATCAAACAGGACCGTACACCCTCTCGCCCGCTACAACGGTCTCCCGGACCATCATGCCCGATCCGTCCGTATCGCAGTCGAACAGCGTCAGGTTCGCCGGGCTCCCGAGCGCAAGCCTGCCCAACTGCGGCATATCCAGCACCATAGCCGGGCGGACCGTGACCGCGCTTACTGCTTCCGCCAGCGTCATATCCGTATAGCGAATCGCATTCGCAATGCCAACCTCCAGCGAAGAAGCGGATCCGGCCAGTATCGCCGGATTCGCTACCGTATGCAGGCGCCCGTCCGCCGTCAGCTCGACTTCGCCTCCGATGAGTACCTTCCGGGAGCCATGCCGCCGAACATGACGGCATCGCTGACAAGCACCGCTTTGTTCCGTTTTGCCCGCAGCATCGTTTTCAGCACAGGGGGCGCCAGATGGTGGCCGTCCGGTATAAAGGTGGCCCATAACCGGTCGTCCGCCAGCTGGTGCCAAATATAGTTGGGGTGGCGCGGCAAAACGGGCTGCGAGCCGTTCCCCAGATGCGTCGAAACCGTTGCCCCTGCCTGCACCGCCCGATCGATCTGCTCGCCGGTTGCCATCGTATGCCCGATCGCGACGATAACACCTGCCTTGACTACCTTCTCTATAAATGGAACCGAGCCTTCGCGTTCCGGCGCGAGTGTCACCATCCGGATAAGCCCGTCAGCCGCATCCTGAAGCCGTTGAAACTCATCCCAATCCGGATTCCGGATATACTCCCTCGGATGCGCCCCGCGACTGCCGTCTTCATCGGAAAGATAGGGGCCTTCCATATGAATGCCGACTATCGAGGCGCTCCCAAACTGCTTGGACCCGGCATACTTGGACAATGCCTGAAATGCTTGACGCATCCGGTCGTAGCTGCCCGTGATGACCGTCGGCAAGTAGGCGGCGACCCCGCACCGATGGAGCGCCCGCGTCACGCCTTCAATGTCGCTTTGCGACGTCACGGTTCCATTCAAATCGTATCCGCCGAAGCCGTTGACCTGCACATCGATCCAGCCGCTGCTGATCCAGGGCAGCAACGCCGTCTTATCCCCCTGACCTAACCGTCGTATGGCCGCGATCCGTCCGTCTGACGACTCTACCTCAACCGGCTCGCCGGTGTGCGGGAGCTTTCCACGCCACATCATAGGTGCCCCCTGCCTAAGCCCATTGATATATCGGCGCTGCCGATGCTTTATCCAGATACAGCATCCAGCTGGAATGCGTCTTCAGGATGGTAGCCGGCACCCGGTTATCGACCCCGCCTTGAATCGTATTTTGAATGGCTGCCGCTTTCGCCTGATGAGGCACGACCGATACGATATGGCAGCTCTTCAAAATCTGCTTGACCGTCATCGTAATCGCCTGTTTGGGCACTTCCTCATTCGATGCAAACCAGCCTTCCCTTACCTGCTGGCTCTTGCAGGTATCGCTGAGATTCACGATCGTATAAGGCGAATCGTTATCAAAATCGGCCGGCGGATCATTAAAGGCAATATGCGCATTCTCCCCGATCCCGATCAGGGCCAAATCCACGGGCGCTTTGACGATTTCCTCGTTCAGCCGCTTCACCGTTTCCTCGGGATCGCCCTCCCCGTTGATGAGCCAAGCTTGGCCGACGCTCGCATATTTCAGGAAGCGCTCCTTCAAGTACTTGCGAAAGCTCGCCGGATGGGATTCCGGCAGCGCGATGTATTCGTCCAAATGGAACATTTCGATTCGTTCCCATTCCAGATTCAGCTTCACGAAGTGCGACAAAAACTCAAACTGCGACGCGCCCGTCGACAGGACGATTCGCGCTTTTCCTTTATCCGCGATTGTATCGCGGAGAATCGCCTCGCAAGCGCGGGCCGCCTCCAAGCCTGCCTGATCCGCATGTTCCAAGATGTTCAACTGCATAATGATAATTCCTCCTTGTTGTACAACATTGTAGAAATGTAAGCCATTAGGCCAGAACGCCGCTATTCATAAATTCCTCCAGCCTCACCATGCGTTTTTCTACGCGGGAACGCTCGGCGGCAAACGCCATCAGATGACTCTGGATCGATGCTTGGGCAGAGGTTGTGCTGTTATGCTGTCCCTTGGATTGAACCGACTTCACAAAATCGGCGATCAAACGCATATCCCCGCCGCCATGGCCTACATGGCCTTCCGGATCGACGAGCTGGATCACTTCCTGCTTGCCGCTGCCGAAACGGCGGATCTCGATCTCATTAGTCTCCATCGTGGCCCGTATTTCGCCTTCGGTGCCCATTAGCTTGATGGTACGGTTGCATTTCTCCGTGAACGCGCTCATCGTGAACACCGCCGTAATGTCATGCTCGAACTCCATGCTGACGACCTGATGATCCACGACGTCGTTATCGCAGTGGTACACGCACCGGCCAAAAGGACCCTCCAGCATCGCTTGGTAACGCGCTTCGTAACTCGGGTCGTTGCTCGCAGCCTCGCCTTTCCAGCCCGCATTCTCGATCAAATACGTATTCGGCGCATAGTACTGGCATTCGTGCGATACCGGGCATCCATCCAGGCATCGCTTCGGCGCGCCGGGCGGAGCCGACTCCGGACGGAAATGCGACAGGTGGCCATAGGAGGCCACGCTTAGGCATCGGCCTCCCGCCAGCCATTGCATGATGTCCAAGTCATGGCAGGATTTGGCCAAAATCATCGGGCTGGATGACTCGCTGTTATTGAAATATCCCCGCACATACGAGTGGGCCTGGTGCCAATAGCCGACGTTCTCGTTGTGCTGGATCGACATCAGGCGGCCGATTCGTCCTTCATCGAGCAGCCGTTTAAGCTCTTGGAAAAAAGGCGCATACCGGAGAACATGGCAAATCGTTAACGTACGGTCGAAGGCTTCCGCCTGCCGGCCCATATCGATGCATTCCTGCCACTCCGGGGACATCGGCTTTTCCAGAAGCACATGATACCCGGCTGCCAACGCCTTCATGGTCGGCTCATAGTGGTCCCGGTCCCTCGTGCAGATGAAGACCGCATCCGATTGACGGGGTCCGGCAAACAGCTCATCCCAGCTTGCAAAGCATTGCTCATCCGCTATCCCGAACTTCGCTTGGCAGCGGCTGCGCCGCACCTCATTCGGATCGGCAACGGCAACAATCTGCATCTCCTCCGGTCGCTGGAGCGCATATCCGCTGTAAATCATGCCGCGAAGGCCGGCTCCGACCAGCGTGACCGTTAGTGGTTTTGGTTTACTCATGTCCTTCCACATCCTTTCCCTCTAGTTGCCCGCGATATTCTACCCGCGGTTCGTTCAGCTCGGAGGGATCAAGCATCTTGAAAATGCCGGGAAACACGACGCTCATCGCTTCCTCCTCCTCAAGCTGCCGAGCCCTGACCAGATCGGCTGCGCTGCTCACAGGATGAATGGCCGTAATCGTGCCGATTCTATGGTCAACCTCCGCGGCAAGCTGCACATACAACCCTTCCCGACCTACCGTATAGAACGGGACCGCTCCCGCCTGCCACTCATCAAAGTGGGAGATAACCTCCATGCACCGGATGACATCGTACGTGCGCAGCGCAGCCAAACTGTCCCCGAGCCAGATCAAATCATCGGCAAGCTTATGCAGCACCCCAAAATAAGAACGCGCGGGCTTACCATAGATCGGATAGGGCTCATGAGGACCGACCCCGGACGTGTTCAGCACCAGCACGGCGCGGCCGGATCGGCAGGTTTCCTGAATCCAGGCCCAATGCGCTTTCAGCTGGCGGGTCCCTCCCCGCCAAACGGCAACGGTCAGCGGCCGCCTTCGTTCGGCTGTATCCTCGGCCAGTCGGAATACATAACCGCTGTTCATGATGCCCTCCTGCGACCACCACAAGCGATAATCGGCCTCAAGGCCCTCCACTGCGCCCAGCCCAATGATGCGCGGGTTCAATTCGCAAGGCTTCCGGGAGGCGTAAATCTTCTCCTGCAGCCACTGCCTTGCTTGATCCCGTCTTTGCTGCGTCGGCAGCAGCGAACGGGCTGCTGCCAGCTGGTCGCAGCGATCGGCATTGAAGTCCCGGATCGTCCTTCCGTCCGCCTTATCCCGGTACACCTGACCGCCGGGACTGCACCACAGTTGTTCCGGAGGCAGCGCCTCGATCTTCATGGCATCGTTGGGAACAGCCTTCACCTCGAGATGCCGGACGAAAAATGCCGCGGCCGCCGCGGCCAGCCGATCCGTATAGCGGTGCGTCGAGGCGTCGGTCACAAGCTGCAGGTCGCCCGGGTGACCGAGCAGCTCCCAGAAGCGCCTGCAGCGATCAACGGTGCGCCGCGTGCCTTCAATCGGGAAGAAATCGTATTCTGCCGCCAACACGATCAGCGGCTTCGGCGCAAAAGCGATAAGCAGATCCTCATGGTCGTAACCCAGCCCGGACAGGCCCGGCCATACCTGCTCGGCATCCTGCACGCCGCCGGCATGCATGTACAGCTGCCGGTTCATGATGAAGGTGGCGGGAGCCGCCGCCGCTATGCGTTCATCGCAGACCATCATCATGGCCGTCTGCGTTCCGCCGCCGGAATTTCCCGTTACGCCGATCCGCGAAGGATCGACCTCGGGCCGTTCGCACAAGTAGTCGATGGCACGCATGGCATCGTGAACGAAATATCGGGCTACGCTGTCGCCGAGCATATGGCACTGAACGCCGTACTGCTGATGCTCCTTCGTTCCCCATAGGACGCTCCCTTCCAGATCCTCGAAATCATGAAGGCTAAGGCGCTCGCCCTGCCCGATCGGATCGATGGCCAGCACGATGATGCCCGCCCGGACGAAGTGCTGGATGACGCGCTGATAATAGGCATCATGCTTCGCCCCCAGCTCGTGCCCGCTCAGAAACAGGACGGCCGCGGAGCGTTCTTCCCGGTGATCGGGCAGATACAGATTCGACGTGACATCATACCCCGGGAGGGACTCGAACATAACCTTCTCTACTTGAAATCCGGTTCCGCGAATGCTTCCCGTTGTGCGTCCGTTAAGAAGGGAATCGGTTCTGCCACCTGACATGTTGCCGGCGTCCCCCGCGGACCAGCGCGAACGTTCCTTAAGCGGAGAGCTGTCAGGCGATGTTTCCTCCCCGAATGCCGCCCCTTCCTCCCTTTCCGGTTTCGCGAATGCTTCGGGAAGACCGCCGATGGACCTCAGGAAGGCCGCCTTGATGTCCTCCTGCCGCTTTCTTGCCGCCTCGGCCGTGACGATGGAATCGCGGATAGCATCTCCGGCGGCAAATGAGGCATCGGAACGCTCGAACACATGCGCTTTCAACTGATCCCGCGTGTCGTATAACGTGCAGACATACTGCTCCAGTTCCTGAACGCTGTTCATCTCGATGAACTCCTGTTGACGAGCGTCGGCAAAACGTCCGGAAGCTTCATCGCCCGGCCTTCGGCAATGGAGCGATTGGCCGTGGCGCCGATCAGAAGGGATTCGGCGCCTACCGAGCTGTCGGCTTGTTGACCTAGCGGATCTTCGATCCCGCCTTCGAACAGCGCCTTGCGCAGCTTCGCATCCCCGCCGCCGTGACCGGCGGCCGATGTATTGACCTCGACCAGCTCTTCCGTGCCATCGGCTCTATAAATATGAATCCGGCTCGCTTCCCCTTGCTTCATATCCGCGTTGCTGTATACATTCGAGACCTCAATCCGGCCTTTGCTGCCGTTGATCGCGGCGCGCCAACCCTCATACGGGCTATAGGCGACGAGGGAATAGGTCAGCATCGCATCATTGTCGTACCGGACATTGACCGACATCGTGTCATAAATGTCGATCCGGCCGTCAAACAGGCAGCGGTCCCGCAAATAGCCGTCGGCTTCTTCCGCCTGGCGATAGTATTTTTCAAGAAACGGATCCTTTTCGTTATCCATATAGAACTCGCACTCGTCTTTCCGGTGGCAAGTCAGGCATCGTTCTCCATGGTCCTGCCGGTCGTCCCCGTACACCCGTCTCGTCCCAAACGCATGAACTTCCGCGGGACGGCTGTTCATCCACCAGTTCACGATGTCGAAGTGATGCGTGGACTTGTGAACCAGCAGCCCGCCGCTGTTCTTCATCTCGGCGTGCCATCTGCGGAAATAGTCCGCGCCATGCCGGCGGTCCAAAAACCACTCCAGATCAATATGGTAAACATCTCCGATGGCTCCTTGCAGCAGCAGTTCCTTCACGGTCGCAAAATAAGGCGCAAACCGAAGGTTGAACGTGACCGTCACCTTCTTGCCGCTCTCCGACTCCGCCTGCAGGATCTCCCGGCACTTGTCTTCGTCAATCGTCATCGGCTTCTCGCTAATGACGTCGCAGCCTGCCCTCAAGGCTTGCACGATATAAGTATGATGCGTGTAATCCGTACTCGCCACGATCACGACATCCGGCTTCGCGTCGGCGATCATTCCGTCAAAATCATCGTAGACGGGGATTCCCCCGCACTCCTCGCTCAGAAAGCGAGCCCGCACCGGATTGGCATCATACACGCCTTCAAAGGCAAGGACGCCTCTCCAGTCGGTAACCATCGGCTTAGCAAACATATACAGCGCTCTCGATCCAGCGCCGACCAGCACGTACTTCTTCATGTCGTAAGTTCCTCCTTCAGCCTTTCATCCCTGTCGAAGCGATGCCTTGAACAAATTGCTTCTGCGCGAACAGATAGACGATGACGACCGGCAGCGTCGTAATAACGGCCCCCGCCATCAGCAGCGCTTGATTGACGTTGTCCGATTTCAGGTAGAGCAAGCCGAGCGGCAATGTGTACAATTCCTTGTCTTGCAGGTAAATCAACGGGCCCAACGTGTTGTTCCACGCGCCCATGAAGGTGAATACGCCCAGCGCGGCCAGCGCCGGCTTGCACAGCGGCAAATAAATTTTGAAGAATATGCCCGGCGGGCTGCAGCCGTCGATCGTAGCCGATTCATACAGCTCTTTGGGCAAGGATTTAATGAACTGATGCATTAAGAAAATACCGAACGCCCCGCCCAGGAAGCTGGGCACGATCAAAGGGTAATACGAATTCAACGCCCCGAATTCCTTCCAGATGAAATAGGTCGGGATCATGGTCACTTGTGACGGAATCATTAGGGTAGCCAGCATGATCATATAGATGAGCCCCCGCAGCCGAAAGGTAAACATCGCCAGCCCGAAGGCCACGAAAGCGCTGGAGACCAAGGATCCCACCATCTCGATCGAAACGATGAAAAAGCTGTTCAAGGTATATCGGCCGAAGTCGACTTTATTCCATATCGTCACATAGTTATCCCAATTCAGCGGATTCGGGATGAGCTGCGGCGGCATCTGCGAGATGGCGCCAACCGTCTTCAGCGACGTGGACAGCATCCATATGAAAGGGAACACCATGAAAACCGCACCGGCAATCAGCAGCAGGTACATCAGCACCTTAAGCAAGGAGTGAGTCGTCTTAGTCATAGTGCACCCACTTTTTCTCGAAATACTTCTGGGACAACGTGAAGCTCAGGATGATGACAAACAGCAGCCAGGCCGTTGCCGATGCCGGTCCCATCTTGAAGAGCAGGAACGCGTCCCGGTACACCAGCAGATTCGGCACCATATTTCTCTCCGGTATGCCCGTGGTGATGGAGCCGAACAGACCGAGGAACACGTCGAATG
This sequence comes from Priestia sp. BR_2, assembly GCF_041954005.1. Lineage (NCBI taxonomy): Bacteria > Bacillati > Bacillota > Bacilli > Caryophanales > Bacillaceae > Priestia > Priestia sp. BR_2. The sequence goes on from NZ_JAVFHM010000305.1 coordinate 28,847, forward strand.
CCTGAAATGCCGAGATGGTAGACAAGATCATGACGAGATACACCATCGGCGTTACCATCGGGAACACCACCTTCGTCAGCTGCTTCCAGCCATTGGCGCCATCGATCTGCGAGGCTTCCAGCACCTCTTTCGGAACGTTCTGCATGCCGGCCAGAATCATGATCATGGATTGGCCCACACCCTTCCATACCTGAACGATCGCGATGCTGGAGATGACCATCAGCCAATGGCTGCTGTCTATCCATTTGACGGGGGCAAGGCCGACAGACTCCAGCACCCAGTTAATCACGCCGTATTGATAGTTGAACATCCACACCCAGACCACGCCGCCGGCGATCCACGGAGTCACGACGGGGAGGAAATAGAACAGCCGGAACAAGCCCTTGGCCCGGATGGCCTGATTCAGCATGAATGCGATCACGAATGCCATCAACGTCTGAATCGGCACGAAGATAAGCGCAAACACAAACACGTTCCGGATGGACACCCAGAACTCGTGCTTGTTCAGGACGCGCACCCAGTTGTCCAGTCCGATCCACCGCGGCGGGTTAAACAAATCCCACTCCGTGAAGGAAATATACGTGGAGAATAGGATCGGAAATAAGAGAAAAACCACGACATTGATGACAAACGGCAATGTGAAGATATAACCCCAGTATCCCTGTTTCTGCATGACACACCTGCCTTTCGTTAACGGAGCAGGGATGCAATCCGACACGTCGCCAAGACTGCATCCGCCCTGATCCCATGAAAGCTATTTACCGGAGTCCAGCACATCCTGAACCTTGGCATGAATATCCTTCACGCCGTCTTCCACCGAAACGTTGCCCACCATGATTTCATTGACCACCTGCTGAACCAGAATCCGCCATTCGCTCCAGGTAGCATTCTCATCAAGGGTAACGCCGCCTTCGTTAATGCCGTCCGTGAAAGCCGCTTTGTTCAGCGGTTTGGTTGTGCTGTCCTTCAATTGATCCAGCGCCGACTTTTTCACGGGCAGCGTGGATCCCGTCTTGACGATGATATCCTGCACTTCATCGCCGAGGTAATATTTCAGGAACTCCCAGGCGGCATCCTTCGATTCCTGCTTGGCTCTGGAGGAGACCAGCCACGTGTTGGCTACCATCGGAACATAGCGCTTGCCGTCAACCCCTTTCGGAATTTTGACGACATCCCAGTTCGTATCGGCAAAGCTCTCGTTCATATTCACCTGCAGGCTGTATTGAAGGAAATACATCGCGGCCTTGCCGCTCGCGAATACTTCGAGCTCGCCGCCGTTCGCTTTCAGGTAATCGATATCGGCAAAATAGCCTTGATCCAAACCGTCATACAGCTGCTGTAATCCGGCCGCGGTTTTGGGATCGTCAAACCGCGATTTGGTCAGGGTGTCGTCCAAGGCCGAGCCGCCTGCCTGCTTGATCCAAGGAAACCAGCCGTTGGTTATGGAAAAGGAACCGATGAATCCGAATTGGCTGGTTCGGTCTCCTTCCTTGATCGTCAGCTGCTTGGAGGCTTCAATGAGGTCGTCAAAGGTCCAGTCGTCGGTCGGTACCGGCACGCCGGCCTTCTCGAAGACATCCTGGTTGTACGCTAGCGCAATCGGGTTAATGCCGTGGGGGACGCCCCAGATCTTCCCTTCCGGCGTTTTGGCGGAGAACAGGCCGTCGATGTATTCGTCCGCTTTCAGGTCGGATTCAATGTAGGAGGACAAGTCCTCTGCCACACCGCGTTCCCCGTAGCTAAGTATGGTGGCGTTCTCTTGGAACCAGACGTCCGGCATCGTGTTGCCTGCAATCTGCGTGGCGATCTTGGACGTAAAGTCCCCCCACGGCGCTTCTTGGATTTCAACGTTGATGTGGGGGTGGGACGCAATAAAACCGTCGATAATTTCTTTGCTCGTCACCTCATAGCTGCCAGGGAGCCCAATCTTGAGCGTCACCTTCTCTTTGCTGCCTTCCGCTTCCCCCGGCGAGACCTCCCCATCGGTTGACCCGCCGGATGAGGAGCATGCGGTGAACATCATCATAAACGCCAGCATCAAAGAGATTACCTTTACCTTTTTTGACATTGAAAACCCTCCTTTTTAAGTTACAAATAGAGATAACGTGTTTTCTGCTCCAGCTCATTCCAAAGGCATTCATTCTATAGTAATCGATTTCTGTAACGAGTATAGCATGGAAGCCCTTTCTTGAATAGAGTTTTCTATGTTAGCATCGATTATTTTTCTACTATATGTCTGACTTTCGAGCGTTATATAAGGTGTTCCGAGGTTTTACAGGAATTGTTTTCCACATGCTGAATCAAGAAACGGATAGGAAAAAAGTTAGTAATCGATATCTTTATTAACAACAAATAAAGCCCGAGCGTTTTTTGAAATGCCGGGCTTTATGCCATCCTTGTATTCACTTGTTCTCCCGAATATCCCGGACCGATTTTCGCTCCAGCAATTTAGGCTGCAGCATAACATCAAACATCGGGCTATCGTCGCCCTGCATCATATCCAGCAGCATTTTGCAGGCCATCTTCCCCATCTCGTAATCGGGCTGCTTAATCGTTGTGAGCGGCGGATGAATCATCTGCCCCACGTCAATGCCGTCAAAGCCCATTACCGAAATCTGCTCCGGCACCTGAATGTCGCGCTGCGACAATTCGTTGATCACCCCAAAGGCCATCATGTCATTGCACGCAAATATCGCCGTCGGCTGCGGCGAATGTTCCAGCAGTCTCTGCGTGAGCTGCTTGCCCGTATCGAATTCGGTGATCGCATTATACACTTCCTCGGTCGAGGACTCGACCACCAGCGGTTTGAGACCTGCATCCTTCATCGCCGACATATAGCCCTGATGAATGCTTCGGCGGCTTGGACGATCCAGCTTGGAAGTGACGTAACCGATGCGCGCATGCCCCTTCTCCTGCAGATGCTTGGTTGCGATGTAACCGGCCTTGTGGTAGTCGAACTCGATCTGGTTAATGTTGTCCTCATCGATCTTCTGATCGATGGCGATGACGTTCAGGCCAAGCTTCATCAGCTGGGTCAACTGGCTCTTATCCTTGGAGATCGAGGAGATGATCAGGCCTTTGACCTGCTTCTCCATGATCGTCCTTAAATATTCATCCTCCAGCGCCGGATCTTGCAGGGAATTGCATACGATAACCGTAAAATTATTCTGCCGGGCCACCTCTTCGATCCCGAAAATGACGGAAGAATAAAATGGGTTCACAATAGAAGGAATGATGACTCCGATTGTATTGCTGCTATTCTTCTTCAGCTGTTTGCCGAGCATATTCGGAATATAATTGGATTCCTTCGCGATTTGCTGGATGCGCTCTTTAAGCTCCTTGCTGACAGGATAACTGCTGTTGCTTAACACGCGCGAAACCGTTGCCGAAGAAACGTTTGCCATCTTCGCTATATCATGTATCGTGGTCGGCTTCTTCATAGGATCCCTCACTTATAGTAATCGTTTACTATTGTAAAGTATACAAATAGCTGACATAGAAAGCAATAAACCGATGAAAATATCCATCAAGCTCACGCCCCGTTACATCTGCAGATCCCAATTTCTCGGCGCTAGCCCCAATGCCCGGAACGCTATTCAGTCGCTGGATGCGACGAACGCCAATATCGATTTGTCCTCCGTGCTTGCGAACAAAAAAAGACCGCCGGGTCATCCCCGGCGGCAAATATATTGGTGGAAGGAATTTCATCGTTCAGTAGGAATAAGGAGCAGCTAAAAAATGACTGAGACTGAGATTACACTTCAGGCGTTCCGTAGGTTGCGAACCAACCCTTGATCGTATCGAAATCATCCGTAAAGGACAGGGAGAGCAGCAGCAGAACGCGGGCTTGTTGAGGACTCAGGTTGTCGCCTGAAATGATGCCCTCTCCGCCGCCGTATACGCTGCCAGAGCCTGTACGGGTCGTAGTTACGAAGACCACCCCCTTTTCGATGGCTTCTTTGCGGGCGGCGCTCATCTCTCTCGAGATGCCGCCTGCGCCGGTACCGGAGGTGACGATGCCTTTAGCTCCATCTGCCACAAAGCCTTTGATCGCGCCGCCGCCGGCCTCCTGATAAGAAACCGCAATTTCGACCTTCGCCAGATCCCCTTTCGAGATTTTGCTCAGATCAAACACCGGTTTGCCCTGACCTTCCTCTTTCATTGCACGGAGGGGAGCCCGGTAGATACGGATATTCTCGTCATCGATATATCCGACCGCGCCCAGCATAGGCGTTTCGAACGTGTCGGTGCGGTAGTCATTGGTTTTGGTTACGCCGCGCGCCAGATGAATCGTGTCATTCAGCATCAGCACCGTGCCGAAGGATTCCGTACGGCCGCTTCCGGCAAGCTTGATGGCGTTGTACAGGTTCGCTTGGGCATCGGAACCGATCACCGTCCAAGGTCTCATGGAACCGGTGATAACGACGGGTTTATCGCTTTGCACCGTCAGATCGAGGAAGTACGCAATCTCTTCCATCGTATCCGTCCCCGTTGTCACGACGACGCTATCGTACACCTCCAGCGCCTTGTCGACGGTCCGGGAAAGATCGTATAAATCGGCCATGGTATAGGCGCTCGACCCGGAGTTGCCGAACTGGAGCGTACTGATATCCGCAATCTTGTCCGTATTCGGAAGCTCGCCCACCATGTCTTCAATCTTCAGCGTACCTGCCCGATAGGATTGAAAGCTGGTAGCATCCGTCGATTGGCCCGCCAAAGTGCCGCCAGTCGCAACCACCAGCACGTTCGGCTTCGCCGATTGTTTAGAGGCCTCCGACAGGGGAGGAACCGTCGTATTCCGGCCTGGCGCCGCAGGAGTTTGCACGGGTGAAATCGCACTAACCGTCCCTTTCACTTCCGTTACCGTCGCAGCATGGGCCGCATACGTCCCAACAGGCGATAAAGAAATCACAAAAGCGGTAAATGCAGCGGTACTCCATACTGCTAACGGGCGTTTCGACTTTGGTTTCATCATGGCACTCTCCTCTGATGTTAATGTAATGTTATCTAACATAAATCTATGTATTCGTTAGAATCATTCTATTTAATGTTATTTAATATAACAAATATTACATGCGGTAGGAAAAGCGTTTACAATGATAGTTTATAGATGATAATCCCTATTATTTTGCCTTTTTTGATAGATTTAATTAAATAAAATCCAGAAATATATGGAGCCCATCATCAGACAGCTAGATCATTAATGTTATATAAATTAACACTAGAAGCCGTCTGCAAACGATTCTATCCGAGCTATAAACAACAACAAGGGATAGTCCATCACCTTCCGGTCGGACTATCCCTTGCACTTGTTATCATTCATTGCGCTTGCTGCGATTATCTTGTAGAAACGCCTTCTGCTTAATCCGCCTGTCCCGGTTCCTCCACAGCCCCTGCCTCGGTGACGCGGTACGCCATAATTTCACCATCGACGACATGATAGATGGAATAAGAGTCCACCAAATTGTTCTCGTTAAAGCTAATCATGAGCTGCGCCTTCATGCTTCCGCTATCGAGGCCCTGAACATCTACCGAAACGGCGGTTTCGGGATAATGGTAGCCTGCCTTGCCTGGATGATCATACTGCCACGAAGTGAATCCCCCGCCTTTAGCCGTCGTCTTCGCCTCCCCAAGCTGTTGCCGGATTTCTTCCATCGTCTTGCTTATCAGCGACAGCTCTTTCAGGGAAGAAACAACATCTTCTCCCTGCTCTTTCGAGGTTGAAGCGTCTGCTTGAGGGGTTGCATTTTCCGCGGAAGGGGCCGGAACAGACGGCGACGGATCGGCTGCCTTCGCTACCAATTGATCTTCTGAAGCCTCGTCACTCTCTCCGGCAGGAGTTGCCTCTTTCTTCTCCTCCGGCTGCGGCTGCTTGGATAATTCAAGCCCTTGCACGGATGTGTTCACCGGCTCGCTCTCCACCAGGGGAGTTTCGTTGCTGCAGCCTCCGATCACCAGCACGGCCACGACAGCAATCCATATCACGCTAATCTTGTTCATTGCTCACTACTCCTTCGTTGTCTCTCCATTATGATTGGAGGTAATATGGAATTCCTTCATCATGTTATGGAAGCGTGCACCGAAGCCTTCGGAGGCCTCCAGGAAGTACTGCTGCTTCACGACAAAGCTGCCGCCTTGCCCGTTATCGAACACGTAATACCGTATGACCGGATCATCCCACTCTTTGCCGCCGGTGCCGCCTACCGCACGCACCTCCCAGCCTTGAATCGGTTCATCCACGAGATTTGCCTCGACCTTCGGATACGTTTGCAGCTCCTTCTGAAGCTGCTCCGCTGCGCTCTTCGGATCAATGCCCTCCTGCGAAATTTCCATGAACACCTCCGGATAGCGGTCATCCGTCGGCTTCTCCTTCAATTCAATGCGGTCCACGCCCGATTGATGAACCATCTTAAACCGGCTCTCATCCATATAAATCACGTAATCCGCTCCCTCATGCAGCTGATCCACGCTTGTTTCCGGCATGCCTTCCAGCTCCTGTTCAACCGTCTTCTGAGGAGCGAACCATTCCTTCACCTGATCAATGAACGCTTGGACAGGCGCCGTCTGAAAGCTGACGGTCAGCACGATGGCTGCCGCAGCGGCGGTTCCCGCAATCCATCCGGCCGCTCTTCGTCCCGAACGGCGGCGCCCTTTCGATTCCCTTGGCGCGAAGCGGGTCTCCGGCTCCGCCGGCTGCTGGGCTTGCTCGTTATGAATCCGCTCCTTGATCGCCATCCAAATCTCGTCTTTATGTCGCATCGCGTCATCCGTCCCCTTTTTCAGGCCGTCTGCAATCTCTTGATCCCATGGATCACGTCCCATGCTGATTCCCTCCCCTATTCTGCAGCATCCATTCCTTTAATTTCTTTCTCGCTTTGAACAGCCTGGACTTCACCGTGTTGACGTTCAGCTCCATCATGTCCGCGATATCCTTCTCGGCTACATCATTCAAATATTTCAAAATAACGGGAATCCGGTGCGGATCATCCAGCCGCTGCACCAGCTCATATACCTCGCCGTGCCGGTCAAATTCATAGGTGTCGCTCTCGGAGGGAAGATCCCTCTCCTCGGAAATTTCCGAAGGCACCATCTTCGCATGTTTCTTCAAATACCGGTTGCACTCGTTATAGAGAATCCGGTTGAACCACGGCTCAAAGGGTCTGCTCAAATCATAGGACCCCAGATTGCGGTAAACCCGGATAAACGTTTCCTGGACCACGTCGGCGGCGCTTGCCGAACTTCCGGTGACTGCGGCTGCCGTTCGAATCGCCCGATCCGCATATAAACGATACAATTGTTCAAACAGTTCATCGCTGTACTCCGTCTTTAATCGTTGTATAAGGTCGTGTACCAAACCGTGCTTGCCTCCTTTCACTTGGCCAATCACTTACAATACCCCGGCATGCAGGCAAAAAGTTTTCGAGTACGTTATTTTTTTAGTATGTAAAAAAAGGATACCCCGATGCCGCACGGCCGAAGTATCCTTTTTCTATATTATAACCAATCATTAAGCTTGCGCCGGGATCGGTTCCATTGAGCGTGCCTGATGGCTCCCCGGCTCGACTTGCTCTGCCTTGCGGAGGTGCTTCTGCCCCCGCCAGCGGAAGAAAGACAACACGCCGCGCAAATACTCGTCGGCAATCATGCAGGAGTAGATGCCGATAAGACCCCATCCCATGTGTATGCCAAGCACATAGGACAGCCCGGTGGCGACAAGCCACATCGAGCCAAGGGAAATGTACATGGTGAACCTGGTATCTCCGACGGCATTAAGCGAGTTGCCGAGCGCCATGTTGAGCATTTTGCCGGGCTGGAGAATCAGGTTCATCCCAAGAAGCGATGCCCCGATCGCAACGATCGTCTTATCGTCCGTAAACAGCCCCAGCAGCTGTTTTCCGAAAACATACAGGATGAACGCATTGACGACCACGTAAATTGCCCCGATACCCAGTGCGCGGTACGCGCTTCGGTATGCCTCCCGGATCCGGCCTGCGCCGAACAGATGCGCGATCTGGATCTGGGCCGCCATCGCGATCGACGAGCCAAGCAGGAAGCAGAAGGATTCCAGCGTATTCATGTACGTACGGGCTGCCAGCTCGGCGGCACCCAGCGTTGCAATGAAGGAGTAGATGATCAGCTGCGTAAAGACCCAGCAGGACATATTGATGCCGAGCGGCCATCCGATCTTCAGGATTTCGCCGAACAGCGGGCGGTCGAACACCCCGAATTCCTTCCATTTGATTCGGTATTCAAAGGAACGAAGGAACATGTACAGCAGCAAGAGAACGGCAAGCAATCGGCTGACCACCGTCGAAATCGCAACGCCGGTAAGCCCCCACTGCGGGAAGCCGAAAGCCCCGAATATAAACCCATAGTTCATAATGACGTGGATGATATTCATCCCGATGGCCACGTACATCGGCCCGCGCGTGTTGCCGGTATTGCGGATGACCGTGCTCATCGTAGCCATCATGGCAATCAATATCATTCCGCCGCCGACAATGGAGATATACGTTCCCGCAAGCGGAAGCAGATGCTCCGGCAGCTGCAGCACCGAGGCGATAGCCTCCGGCATTGCAAACAATATCACGCTGCACGCCAAGCCGATGATGGTGGTGGCGCTTACCGCCATGATGCCGATCGTTCGGGCATCCCCCGTCCGATGCGAGCCGATCTTTTGGGCAATGAGAATGCCGGCACCGCTGGCGACCGTCATGAACAGCGTCGTCATCGCCTGAAACAGCTGATTGGAGAAGCCGACCACGGCCACCGCATCGTCGGAAATCCGGCTGACCATCAATGTATCCACCGCTCCCAACAGAAACTGCAGGAACAGCTCGATAAATATGGGCCATGCGAGAACCCATAATGTAAATTTGTTTGTGTTTTTATCCAACATTCCAACCTCCACCCATGATGTAAGGGTTAAACACAATTCATGATGAAACGGTCTTTAACCTTTTCAAATTATAGATGGTATACTGGAGTTATAATATCATTTTCCGAACGAAAACTTTCAAAATTCAAACCTCGCGAACCACGAAAGGGCTTTCTTATGACGATCCTGAATTTTACCGTTCCGCCGCTGCCGGAATACATCAATAGCGGGCTTACCCGGGCTCCGATTCACAGTGGACATCCCAACCGCAAAAACATCGGCATCTTTGATCTGCTCGTCGTTAGGAAGGGAGAGCTGCATGTCACCGAGAACGGAAATCCTTATGAGATCAAACCCGGCATGTTCCTGATCCTGCGTCCCGATACCCATCATTTCGGTACGAAAGGATGCACCGAGGAGACCGATTATTACTGGCTCCATTTCCAGACCTCCGGGGATTGGCACCCGGACGAGGCCTGCCAAGCGCCTAGAAGAGAGGAAGTTCCGGAGCTGAAGGCGATGACGCCGAACTATTTTTCCGTCAACATCCCCCAGTTCGGCACCCTGCCTCAGCCGGAAAAGGCCATGGAGCTCCTGGCCACCCTGTCTTCGCTGGTTCAGTACGGTCACCAGGCCAAAATCCTGTGGCGGCAGCAGGTGGTGTTCCAAGAGCTCATCGAGTTGCTGGCCGCCGCATTGGATACGCCCCTCTCCTCGCCCTCCTCCGCTTGTGCCGAACGGGCCGCAGCTTATCTGCGGAAGCATTATCGCGAGGAGTTCAAGGTACAGGAGCTCGGCGACCGCATCAACTTCCACCCTGTCTATATCGCACGCTGCATGCAGAAGGAATTCGGCTGCTCGCCGGTTGAATATTTGCAGCGCTATCGAATCGAGCAGGCCAAGATGCTGCTGATGCAGACGGACTTCAGCGTCAGCCGGGTCGCGGAGGAGGTCGGTTTCAATCATGCGGCCTACTTCACCTCCTGTTTCACGAAGCAGGAAGGGATCTCGCCGCGCAAATACAGGCAGCGGTTCTTCATGAATTAATTCATTTTTACGCAAAATCCAAGAAAGTGGCTTGCAACCTGGGCGGGAAGCCTTTATAATGAGAATTAATCACATGATAATGATTATCATTACCGGACAAGTGAGAATGTGTTGAGAATGTATTTATACTCAGGTTTACACGCTTTTCGCTTGAAGAGTTTATATACAAAGGAGAGCCGATTGACTTATGAAAACGACTTCCCGCCGCTGTTCTCTGCAAATGGATGATTATTTGGACCTGCTGAACCTCGCGATCCAGCTTGGAGACGTGAAGTGGCAGAAAGAAATCACCCGCAAAATGGAAATGACGCTGTCCACATTAGAGACCGCAGCTCAATAAATAACACAGGGATTACATAATCCTGCATATAGGAAAGACACCCGATCACTATTCCAGGCATGTCCTTGAAAAGCAGATCAGGTGTCTTTTTTCCATCATCACTATCGTTTCTTCTCCGGGTTCCGGCATTCTAAATTACTTCTTCGCAAATCCATCCAAATCATGCTTCAACCGGTTGTTAAGCGCTACCAATTCGTCGTGATCGGAGATGTCCAGATTGACTTCTCCCCCCTCAACCGAATCCGAAACGTAATACACCTTGTACATCAGGGAAATCAATGCTTCCGAATCCTTCATGATGATCGCATATTTCTTGACGTCTTCCTCCGAGAATTCCCCGTTCTCCGCATAGCTTTCCCGTATACTGTCCGACAGAGCCAGGAACTTTCCCGCGATGGGGTTAAGCAGCTGCGAACGGACGGCTTCATCCGCTGTCTTGGAATACGCTTCGATGGCCGCCAGCTTCAGCCGCACTTCCGCAAGGCGCGCTTCATGAAGGGGCATGGACTTCAGCTCCAAAATGTCGGTGTAATGGCTCCATATTTGAAATAGAGATGTGCCCAATATGCTTTGCAAGGTCATTTTCGTTCCCTGTTCGATCTTCTTCTGATGTTCAATCAGAAACACGGTGCAGGCCAGCACCAATGCTACCATCCATACCCAGATCCATTTTGCTGAATTCGTCATAACGCACCTCCGACTCCTCTATTTTACCATATTAAGGATAAAATGAGATGGAATATATCATGGTCAGAGGGCAAAATAAACGACCCAGTCCATAAGACTGGATCGTGCCGAATCTTTAGCTGCCTCGAATTTGGCGCCACATCGTCACCATGTCGATCCAACCGCGATGTTCGGTTATTTTACCATCGGTTACCCGATATTGACGGTACAGTGTCACATCAATGGTGTTGCCTGTTGGAGAGTTTCCAAAAAACATGCCGGTATGCGTGCCTTTTACCCCCATTCTTACTAATACCTCATCCCCTTGGGCGATCATCTGTTCCACGGTATAGTGTTTATCTGGAAATGCCCCCAGTATGGTTAAGGCAAATTGTTTCAAGCCTTCTTTCGATTGATAAGAATGCTCTTGATAACCGGGCGATAAAAATTGATCCGTGCTGTCCATATCACTCTGATTCCAGAAACTCTCGATAAACGCGGATACCGTTTCCATATTGTTCTGTTCTATTGTTTTCATCATAAAACATCTCCTTTGTTCGTTGGGTTTTCCGATTGCTTTACCGTGAACATCCGCAGCTACTTTGCCTGGATTTGGGGCAGCAGCGTTCCTGTATCGAACCAACCAATGTGATTCGTAATTTTGCCATCTACGATATGAAATTCCCGGAACTGGGTAATCTGAACGGATTTGCCCGTCGGCGGATTTCCTGCAAAGCTGGCATTATGCGTTCCTGTAATAACAATTCTTGCTATGACCTTCTCCCCTTGGGCTAAGGTATCGGCTAGCATATAGTGTTGATCCTCGAAGGCTTCTGCGATCTGTTCGGCAAAAAACTGATCCGTCTGATAAATATCCCCTTCATTCCATATCTCCTCGATCTTTGCGGTCACCATTTCGATATTGTTCTGCTCTATGGTCTTCATGAAAAACATCTCCTTTGTTGGTTATTTTCATTATGAAAGCAGGCTGCTCTTTATCCCTCAAATAGAGACAATGGGATACTATCAGCTAATGCTTTATATCCTGCATCGCTAAGATGCAGATGATCGCCAAAATCATAGGCGGGAAGCAGTTCGTTTGGAGCTTCGGGATTAGCTAAGGCCTTGTCAAAGTCAAACATTCCATCGAATACATGTTGAGTACGAATCCACTGGTTGACTTCTTGGCGAACTCGTTCCTTTTCCTCCGAGTAATACGCTGCATTGCCGAACGGGGTGAGGGTGCCTATATATATGCGTACTCCTTTCGCACGCGCTTCGACAGCCACCTTCTTCATGCCCGCGATAATTTGATCTGCGGTCGCATTCCCAAGGCCGATATCGTTGATGCCTTCAAAAAAAATCATGTCTGTAATTCCAGGGTGAGAGAAAACGTCGCGAACTAAACGCGAAAGCACATTTTCTCCGGCTACGGGCAGACCAACGTCTGGACCGCTCTTTAGAATCTGATTCCCGACGATGCCGGAATTAAGGACCGCAATTTCCTGGTCAGTCTTTTCCCGAACAAGACGATCGTAAAATAAATCTGGCCACCGGTGGTTAGATCCTGCGGTAGACGTACTCCCCTCTGTAATCGAGTCGCCTAGTGCAACAATCACTCGTGAATTCCTTCCCTGGGATAATACCTCCATACCGGATATCCAATAGCAGGAGTGGGTCTTTTGCTTGAAGAATTCTGTACTGTTATCCGAAGCGTGATCCCCATCGGCGATATAGCTGATTTGGGGTGGGGAAAAATGCCAAGTAGATGTTTTAGTTGATTGAGGAACATATATGCTTATGGCTACATCCACAGCTCCACTCACGTTAAGATCCACGGGATCAGTATAGATTTCTCGTCCGGCAGGAATGATGATGATTGATTTCCGTTCGAATGTGACATGTCTATCGCTACCTGGAATCGTATAACCATCTTTATTGGAAAGCGCTAAGTTTACGCTGCCGAATACTACCTGTTCGGAACCATACAGATTGGATAACTTCAATCGTATGGTAGAGCCGGCGGTATGGGGGTGTACGATCATGCGAATCGTCTGGTTATCCAATGTATCGATGGCGGTGAATCTCACATCATAGTAGGTCTGGCTTGCAAACCAGGAACCCAACCAACGTTCGCCTGCCTCTACAGTTGTTCCTGCCGTCTTCTTTATACCTGGCTGAATTGCTTTCACATGTATTCTCCTTTCCACCTAATACGTAACTAAATGGTCACGTATTAGGCGCATCGTTATACAGTCATCCGTAAAATGCACAGTTACCCATAGGATGGATCGCAGTTTAGAAATCCGTGAAGTCCTGTTACCGTAGTGACATGACACCAACAGAAAGCGACCGGGTCAGAACGAGAAACTTCTCTACAGCAGCAGCAACCCTCTCCCTCAGCCCAGCATCTAATGGAACCCCCTCCGCATCAAAGCCTTGCGATCCCGCTCCGATAGAAACCCACTCCGGGCTGTTAACCCCATGCAAGTTGCGCATAATACTCTGAAGATGGGTCAGCGAGCTTACTCCGACCGGTCCGCCTGCAGAGCTCACGGAAAGCACCGGTTTCCCCGATATATGACTTACATTCATGTAATCCAGGGCATTTTTGAGCACCCCTGAAATCGAACCATGATATTCCGGTGTCGCGAAGATCAATCCGTCCGCACCTTTGACTATATCCAATACATACTGGACATTCGGGCTCAGTTCCACGTTGTCAGGCGAATAAAGCGGTAATTCCAATTCATTCAATTCGATACATGCGGCTGAAATTTGATGACCTTGCAGCAGCCTCCCGATATAGCGAAGCAATAACGTACTTGTAGCTCCTTGACGATTACTGCCCGCGATCATAACAATTTTCATATGTTTCCTCATCCTCCCTGTACTTTTTAACCACTATGGATTCTTAATCATCCAGACCTATGCTGTTTACTATGCTGCTTCGTCACTTTCATACCTCCCCATTCGTCCATTCAAAATGCCGTAAGCTGACAAACGATTCGTTGTATGATAATATGTGACTATACTGTCACGTTTATAATACGTTACCATTAGGTCACGTGTCAATAGCCATTTGAATTTTCTTAGCATGCTGTTAAGAAGGAGATGTCACGATTGGAAAATGAAATATTTAAAGCACTGGCGGATCCCAGCCGGCGAACTCTCTTGGATCTGCTGTATAAATCAGATGGGCAAAGTTTAAGCGAGCTGTGCGTTCCCCTTGCGATGACCCGATTCGGCGTCATGAAGCATCTTCATATACTGGAGGAAGCCGGCCTTGTCACAACGAGAAAGGTAGGCCGGGAGAAGCTGCATTATCTGAATTCCGTGCCGATCCGTCAAATATACGACCGGTGGGTCAGCAAGTACGCTGAGCCCTGGGCGCTGGAATTAACATCCCTTAAAAATGAATTGGAGCGTGAACCGGATATGGAACAGAAACCCCGTCATGTAAACCAGATTGCTATTAAAGCATCACCCGAGCAAGTATGGCGCGCCATAACCGATCCAGCCAAGACATCAAAGTTCTGGTACAACTGCTCGATCCAATCCAACTGGGAAATCGGTTCGCCATTCAACCTAAAGAACCCCGAGGGCAAGGTTCAAGCAGAGGGGACCATAATAAGTATAGATCCGCCGCATAAGCTGGTTCTGAGTTGGAGGATGTTAATAACCGATGATACTGCCGGCGAAAAGCCCTCGCGCATTACGTGGGAAATCGATCCCCATGCCGAGCTTAACGGCGTAACCCTGGTAACGGTTATCCATGATGAGTTTGATCAGGCGCTGCATACGGCTAACACGCTGAAGTTAGGCTTGCCGATCGTACTGTCGGGATTGAAGACCTTACTTGAAACGGGCTCAACGCTCACTAGTCAATAGTGGCGTCAACCTTGAAAAAGGGATCGGATGTAAAATAACAGTCCCCGGTTCATATAAGAGGGAGAACCCTGCCGCTTGACGGACAAGGTTCTCCCTTCATAGACAATATCATTTTGGCGTCTGGTCCTCCCAGCGTTTTTTTGAAATCATTCCTGCTGCAAGCCTGCATCCGTCTGCACCTTGATCCGGTATTCATGCGGCGAGATGCCTTCCAGCTCTTTGAAGACGCGCGAGAATTGCTTGGTGTTCTCAAACCCGACCGCTTTGCCGATGTCGGCAAGCTTCATGTCACCGTCCTGAAGCAGGTCCTTGGCTTTCGTTATTCGCAGCTTTTTGAGATAAACCACGAAATTTTCGCCCGTATGGGCCTTGAACGCTTCGCTGAAATACGAATAATTCAATGATACATAATTGCTGACCATTGCCATGTTCAGCGGCCTGTGATAATTCTCCTCCATGTAGCTGACCGCTGCCTTGATCTCGGAATGCTCGCTGTGGGCGGAACGGATCCCTTTCACATATTCGTTCACGTGCAGCAGCAGATGCTCCAGATTCCTGAAATACGTATGGAAATGACGGTAATTGTCCATCGTCCCAACCTTGCGGTACAGCTTCAACACTTCCACCATGGAGTCTCCGTACACGCGGAACACTTCGTCCAGCACCCGTTCATTAATCCGTTTGCTGACAAACTCCAAATAATCGATGGCCACATGGGGCATGTCATCGATATGGAAAATGTCCAGCAGCAGCGCCTTGATCTCCCGTTCCCGTTCCGTGCCGAGCATGTTGCCGAGCTTGCGGATATTCTCTTCCGGCACCGGGTACGTGTTCAGCTCCCCTTGAATGTCATCGTGGCTCATCAGTTTGACGTTGGGGTGAATGAACGTATAACTCAAAGCGGTCAGCGCCTGGTTGTAACAGCTCCGAATATCCTCGAACCGGAAGCCTTTCCGGCTAATTCCGACGAAGAGCCCGTCCATCTCCCGCTCGGTAAACTGCCGTGCCAGCTTCTCGAATTGTCCGTCCGGACTGCCGATGAGCACGACCCTCCCCTTTCCGTCCAGGAAACACGCATTGATCCGCCCTTCCACCGAAGCCGTCATGTTATCAATCAGCTGCTTCAGCTCGTCCTTGTTCATGGAGTTGCCGTCTTCGTATTTGTATTTCATCACCGCTACCCGGAATGGCTTTACGAAGGAATCAAATCCGATTTCAGCCGCGGCAGCCTCCGGCTCCCCATCCACACTTTGGGGCCGCTCCAGGAGCTCCTTCAGCCGATGGGTCTGCAGCTGTTGAAGATATGCGTCACTGGCCGCCATGCGGTCACGCACGTCCGCTTGCCGGATCAAAACTTCTTCTGTCTTTCGGAGGGCAGCGAACAGTTCATCCCGTCGAATCGGCTTAAGAAGGTACTCTTTCACCTGGTACCGGATTGCCGCCTTCGCATATTCAAAATCGTCATACCCGCTAAGAATCAGAAAGACGGGTTTAACTCCCAGCGGACCCTCTCGTTCAGCCAACGCCTCGATCAGGCGTATTCCGTCCATGACCGGCATCCGGATGTCCGTAATGACGATATCGGCCGGTTGTTCGTTGTAGGCATCCAGTGCTTCCTGCCCTTGGGCAGCCAAACGGATCTCGTATTGATCCGGGAACTCCCGTTCAATCATCGTTTTCAGGCCATACCGGATATTCTTCTCATCATCCACGATCATCAGACTTCTCATGTCCACTGCCTCCTCCTGTTAACAGCACTTTAGGGAATGTCATGGTCACCTGCGTAAACTTCCCCTCTTCGCTCTTCACTTCGATTCCATATTCATTCCCATAGAACAACCGGATTCGCTGGTGCACGTTTCGAAGCCCGATTCCACCGGCCTGCACGCCGCCGCGCCCATAATCTCCCGAAGGGAGCTCCTCGTCGTCCGCCGTTCGCAGAATCTCGCCCAGCCTGCCCAGCCGATAAGGCTCGATCCCGATTCCGTTGTCCGTGACGTTAATCGTAATCTGCTCCTCTTCCCATGCGATGACATCGATCTTGATCTGTTTCCCCTGATCCGGAAACTCCGGCCAGGCATGCTTGACGGCATTTTCCACGATGGGCTGCAGCGACATTTTCAATACCTCGAGCTCCATGAATTCGGACGGAATGTTGAGTTCAAGCCGGATCGGCTCGTCGAACCGGATATTCATCACATCGATATAGTTGCGGATATGGCGAATCTCATCCCTCAGCTTGACGTACTCTCCCGACCATTTGAAGTTATAACGCATCATTCCGCCCAGGGAGGTCAGCGCGTCCGAAATCGTCCGCTGTCCCTCGATTTCGGCCAGCATTTTAATATTTTCCAGCGTGTTGTACAGGAAATGGGAATCGATCTGGCTGTGCAGCGTGCGCAGCTCCGCCTCCTTGGTCACCGCCTGCTTGCGAACCCCTTGGGCAATCAGTTCATTGATGGTGCGGATCAATTTGTTAAAATGATGCGCCAGTTCACCCACCTCGCCGCCGCCTCGGATCGCAATGGCCGCGGTAACCTCTCCCTTGCGGACTCTCTTCATCGTCTCCGTTAAACGACGCAGGCTCTTCAGGATAATGGAATTCAAGTAATACGTAATAATCGACAGCAGAATGATCAGCACGACGTTCGCGGCTATAATCTGTCCCTGGGCCTTGGATACGTTATTCAGCGCCCCTTCCAGGGAAACGACATTCAGCACGTGGGCATGAAGCCGCTCCATCGGCGTCGCAATCAGCAGGAACGAGGAACCGTCCAGGCTGAACCTGGCATGCATGGTCTCCTCGGAGTCGCCCGTCTGCAGCTTCAGCTTAGCGAATTGAAGCTCCACCTCGTCCCGGAGTCCCTCGTGACTGGTCATGAACGATTGGCTTCGATCCATGAACAGCTTCCCTTCCTGATCCACGATGACCATCTGCGAGCTGTCATCCACGATACCGGCAAAGGTCTTCGGGGCAAAATACTTGAGCAGCATATCCACCTGAATCACGCCGCTGTAATTCCCGTTATGGACTTGGCGGATCAAGGACACCTTCGGCTGCTCCTCGGACACGTCGGCGGCGTAGCGCTGCAGAATATCGGGATCGCGGTGGTTGAATACCCACATCTCCCCGCCGTCCAACTCCTTGACCTTGGGAAACCACGGCTCGCTTGCGATCCGTTTCTCATGGAAAATGATCGGCCACATCTCCGTCACGTTCGAGTTGTTGGTGTATAACCGAAGATGCGTAATATTCGGATTGTTCGTTTGGATCCGTTGTATATCCTTGAAAGGCCCCCATGCCAAATCGATCAGCCATGCCGGCTCGGGCTCTTCATTGATCCGAAGATAATCCTTGATCCCGTCATCCGAAATCGCCAGCTGTGCGGCCATTTCGATCGCCTCGATCTGGTTCAGCATGTTCATCTTCTCGATTTCCAGCAGGAACGAGTTCTGGTTAAGCGCATCGCTGATATAGGTATCCCGAATCTGCTTGAAAAAATAATTCGACACGATAATGCTCGGAATCAGCAAAATCAAAATATAGGCAGCAACCAAACGGCTCTGCATCGACCTGCGGCCAATCCAATAGGTAAACGATTGTATAAGCGATGCCATTCGTTTCATCATGACTGTCACATCCCGTTTCATGAAATAACCGTAACCGAGTCCTGGATGGAAAGGCAGCATCAGCCGATCGGATACCATCCTATATTAGCTCGTGATGCGACAAAAGGCACCCTATTTCGACAAAATCGATCATAGGGTACCTTGCGCCTGCATTCTGTTTTTTTTGCGCTCGAGCGAGAATCCTTATTTCAGGAATTCCTCAAGCTTCTTGACGTTCTCTTCGTATTCCTTCTGTCTGTATTCCTGAACCTTCGCGAACCCGAGCGATTCGCGTTTCGCTTGGTAATCGCTCCAGATTTGATCGAATTCGGCATCCGTTTTGGCAAAGATCAGCTTCGGCAGGATTTTGCCCCACTCGTTCAATACTTTGTCGTTAATGATGCCTTCCTCGGAGCTGGCATCCGGATCCAGCTGATCGAATTGCGAGAAGCTCTGGGTCTTGCCGCGAGTCCAGTCTTCCATCTGCTTGAATGGCTCTACGGCCGGAGGCGCCCAAGCCGGCGTGATGTTGGTATCCATCATCATCCAGAAGGTATGGGATGCTCCGTACTTCTTGTCGAATGCGCCGCGGTCGCTGTTCAGCAGCTCTGCAACCTCAGGCAGGAATTGGTCTTTGCCGTCAATCGTATCCCATGTCACGCCTTTTTCGCCCAAGTAGGTATCACGCTGGCCTTCTTCGGAGATCAGGTAATCCAGGAAGCGAATGGCACGTGCTTTGTCTTTTACGTTCTTGGAGATCAAGGTTACCGTCCAGCCGGAGATCGAAGGGCCCGACAAGGTCGGCTGATCCAGATTGGAGTTAGCCGGTCCGTCCACCGCGATGTAGACGGAGTTCGGATCGTTTGCATACAGCGCGTTCTGCTGGTTCGCCATATCGCTGCGTTGGTACAGCATCGCGAAATAGCGGCCTTGTGCGATTTTTTCTTCCATCTGCGGACGTTTATCCACGAAAATATCCTTGGACATCAGACCTTTTTCATTCGCTGTACGTAACGTCTTCAACCATCTTACATATTCCGGATCGGTGCTGCGGTCATACAGCTTTCCGTCTTTATCCTGCGGAATGGCGAGGAAGTTCTGCAGGTAGCCCTCAAGGGAGCTGTTGCCTTTTTCATGGAAATCATGCAATCCAAACGGAATGAGCGGCTGTCCGTTCACGTCCGGGAACATTTTCTTGGCGTCCTCAAGCGCTTTCAGGAAACCTTCCGGCGTGCGCATATCCGGGCTTCCGAGCGCCTCATACATGTCTTTGCGGACCAGGAACGTTTGGTTGGAGGTAATGTTATCGCCAAACTTCTCATAGTCCTTCGGTGAAGAGGAGGCATTCGGATAACCGTAAATATTGCCGTCATCCTTGGTGTACCACGACACCTTCGCAGGGTCGGTTACTTTATAGAAATACGGATCGTATTGGTCGGCCAATTCGTTCAGCGGCAGAACGAGGTCGCCTTCGATCATTTTTTTGACAGCGTCTTCATACCATCCCAGCGTAATAAAATCAGGCAGTGTGCCGGAAGCGATCATCGTATTCATCTTCTCGGCTTCGTTACCGGCCGGTACGATGAAGTTGACGTTAACCCCCGTCTTCTTCGTTACGTATTGCGACGTAATGTCCTCGCCCCATTTGTTCGGGAACCAGGCGAAGTTGATGTACCAATCAAACGTAATCGGGGAGGTATCGACTTCCCATCCCGGCTGATCCTGAGTCAATTTCACTTCTTCTGCCGGCTTTTCTTCCCCTTTTTCTTTTTCCGACGCGTTATTGTCACCGCCGGACGAGCATGCTGTTGTAAAGGCCATGACCAGTGCGAACATCAACAACAGAAGGCTCTTTGGCTTAAGCATCTTGCTCATGTGTTTACCCCTTTTCTTATTTAAAAATATGATTATATAGAACTCCCGCCACATTCGGCAAGAGAAGCTACCTGTAAGATTTCCCCTCCCCCGGGTCTCCCCTGGAGATGGAAAGGAAGGCTAACAACGAATCCCGTGAATCAACCTTTAATGGAGCCGATCATCATCCCTTTGACGAAGTATCGCTGCAGGAACGGATAAACGAATACGATCGGCGCCGTCGTTACGACCATGGTCGCCATTTTGATCGATTGGGAAGTGACCGTCTTGGCTACGCCGCCCGGCACCTGGGCCATCATCTGATTGGAGCTCGATTGAGCGACGACCTTATACAGATATGTCTGTATCGGCTGCAGGTCGGTATTGTTGATATAGATGACGCCGGTGAAATAGTCGTTCCACTGATAAACTCCGTGAAATAAGGCGATCGTTGCGATAACCGGCATGGATACCGGCAGCACGACCCGGAGGAAGATCGACCAGTCGTTGGCCCCGTCAATCTTCGCCGCCTCCTCCAGACCGTCCGGAATTTCCCGGAAGAAGGTCATGAAGATGATGAGGTCAAAGAAACTGAACATGGCAGGTATGATGTACACAAGGAAGCTGTCGAGCATATTCAGATCCTTGATCAACAGATAGGTTGGAATCAGTCCGCCGCCGAAAAACATCGTTACCGTCCCGAGCAGAATATAGAATTTGCCGCCGATCAGACCTTTCCGCGAAAATGCATAAGCGACCATCGC
Source organism: Priestia sp. BR_2 (assembly GCF_041954005.1). NCBI lineage: Bacteria > Bacillati > Bacillota > Bacilli > Caryophanales > Bacillaceae > Priestia > Priestia sp. BR_2. Next base: position 49,896 of record NZ_JAVFHM010000305.1, read on the forward strand.
GGTGAAGAGGACGTGGATGAACACGCCGATCACGGTTTTGGCTACGGTGATGCCCATCGCCGTCATGATGCCGGAGCTCTGAAACACCGCGCTGAAATTCTCGAAACTGAACATCCTCGGCCACCAGTAGATCCCTCCGCGCATGGCGTCCTGCCCGTCGTTAAAGGCATTTACCAGGACATACCAGATCGGGTAGATCGTCAGGAAGCATACGATCAGCATGCCGAAGTTATTGAATATATCAAAGAAGGCTTCGCCTTTGGTTCTGCGTTTAAGCATGGAATATCATTCTCCCTTCTCGTTAGAACAGCGAGGTGTCGTTCAGTTTTTTGGTCACCCTGTTCGCGATCAACAGCAGGATGATCGCAATGACGGACTTGAACAATGCAACGGCTTGCGCGTAGGAATAACGTCCGTTCTGCATCCCGGTGTGGTATACGAAAATATCGATGACGTTGCTCGCGCTTTCGTTCAGCGAGTTCCGCAGCACCAAAATCTGATCGAAGTTGGAGTTCAGCACACCACCGACCGCAAGAATGAAGAGGATGGATATGGTCGACTTGATGCTGGGCAGCGTGATATACCACATTTTTTGAAACCGTCCGGCGCCGTCAATCGTGGAGGCCTCGTACATTTCCGGCGAAATACTGGCAATGGCCGCCAGATAGATGATCGCGGACCAACCGAGCTCCTTCCAGATATCCGAAGTGATAATGATTCCCCAGAAATATTTCGGTTCGGCCAGATACGTGATCGGCTCGTCGATAATATGCAGGGCCAGCAGGATATTGTTGATGATCCCGATATCCGCTAGCCAGGTCATCAGAATGCCTCCCAGGATGACCCATGACAAGAAGTGAGGCAGATAGGAGATCGTCTGGATCGTTCGCTTGTAGCGAACTGACCGGATCTCGTTCAGAAAGAGCGCAAAAATGATCGGCAGCGGAAAACCGATAAACAGCTTCAGCAAGCTGATCCCGAGCGTGTTTCGCATAACGTTGGTGAAGTCCTCGTCCGAGAAAAATTCCTTAAAGTGCGCAAGCCCTACCCATGGAGCTTCGCCGATGGATTTGACAATGTTGAATTCTTTGAATGCAATGATGACACCGTACATGGGAATGTAGTTGAAGATGATCATCCACACAACGCCGAGCAGCGCCATAATTTGAAGATGTCGTTGGCCGTAGAGCTTTCTGAGCCACCTTTTTCTGTCGAGCTTCCTCTTATCCTGCACAGAAGGCTCCATCGAGGGACCGACACCGGTTTCGGATGCGTCGGCATGAAGTTGATTTTGCATGGTTATGACCTCCAAGTTGATCCTTTCATTTTGAAAACCCTTACATTCTCTATATTTCTATTGTAAATCGTACATGGTCTGCATGTAAGGTTTCAGATTTCGTATCCAGGTGCTCATTTTTCGGGTAAACAACGGCAAGAACGAAAATTGCGCCCCCCGAACGAAATATCGTTCCCCTTCCTGACCGGGACACAAAAAAAGGCATGAACAGCAGCCTCAGTAGCTGACATTCATGCCTTCCTTCTTGCCGATGATGTTCTGCCCCAAGCCGATTCTCTGATCGCCGCGGCTTTCATCATCCTTGTTACTAACGTATATCAAACGGTTTCCCCGTTATTCCTGTTTGTCTTCCTCGCGCTGTTCCTGTTTGCTCTCGTGTTCCTGCTGGTATTTCTCACGCATTAGCTTCTGCATGATGAATTTTTCCTGATCGTTCAAGCCGCCTTGGTTCTCCTGAATGATCATGTTGTCAATGTTTCGCTTCAGTACCTCGGTTTGCGTGTTCAATACATTTCACTCCTTTGAATTTTGCGTCCCTTATGCTGCGAAATCATTCTGACCCAGAATGTAAGGGTACACGTATTACTAACCATTCTCCTTCCAATGAAACAGAAATAGACGGATTCACCATAAAATCCGAAGGTAGCTTCAAGAAGAATTAGTGTTTGCCCAGCGCTTTCTCTAGGTATTAGCTGCTATTTGCGCTCGATCTGAATCCCCTTAGCAAGAGATTTCTGTTGTTTATTGGTATTAACTAGCTGCGGCAGGCTTCTCGTTTCCTTGACCATAGGGGAATGACACAAATGGCATACCGGTTCCGTGTCGAACGCAAAATCGTCCCGCATCCACCCTTTGCAGTCTTCCTTCGTGCATGCCCACACTTCCGTTATTTCCTCAGGAATACTCTCCATCGAGTTTTTACGCGAATACATGAACGCTCCTCCTTATTCTCGTCTTAGAAAATAGAAACGCCGTATAAAAGAAAACTGCCCTTAATGTCGCACATTAAGGGCAGTCTTCAATTGTAATTACAATTTAACAACGTTCTCAGCTTGTGGTCCACGGTTTCCTTCAACGATGTTGAATTCAACGCGTTGGCCTTCGTCAAGCGTTTTGAAGCCGTCGCCTTGGATCGCGCTGAAGTGAACGAATACATCGTTTCCGCCTTCAACTTCGATGAAACCAAAGCCCTTTTCAGCATTAAACCATTTAACAGTTCCTGTTTGCATGGGGGAATCCTCCTTGATATATATTTACATGACCTTTTTTCTTCGCAGACGGAATAAAAAAATTCACATATTGCACAAGGTTACCAGAAATGACAACCCTCTACAATATGTGAATTCAGGTCGATTTCGATATTCATATCTTAACACATTTGAATGACGATAGCAAATACCTAAGCAAAAGATTCTGCGGAAAAATTAAAGTTGTCTTCTTCGGCATCATTCCGATTAAGCACAAGCAGGCATATATAACTCCCGGCATATACCGGGAGTTATATATGGAGTAGGAATTATGCCAGTAACACCGCTACTTCCGCAATTCCTCAAGCGTTTCCTTCCACCGTTCCAATGCTTGATCCGGCTCGTGCAGCTGAAACCTGATAGCCGACGTAATATCCGCATACTTCGCGATATCCTCGCGAACGGCGACTACCTCGGCATCGAAACGCTGCCGCGGATGCCGGGCATCGGGCAGATCAGGAAGCGCCTGGAGGCGCAGCCGAACATAATGAGCCGCACCATCATGAATGGCTACCAAGGTTGCCTGTCCGGACCGAAGGAGATTGCCTGTCGTAACCGTTCCCTGCCATAATGCAATCCGAATCCGGTTCCGGTCCAAGGCCAGAACCTCCCCTACGCTAAGCATGGCCGTATTCGGCCATCCATCTTCCGTTACGCTCAATAGCAGCATCGCTTCGTACTGCTTCGACTCCAGATCGGAGCCGTCCAGCCATTGGCACAATCCTTCTGATATTGCCGCCTGTTCCTTCACAGCACCATCTCTCCTCACCTTATCCATTTAACGCGCTTTTGGTAAATTCCAGCCAATCCAGCTCGATGCGGCCCTTATTCACCATGAAGACCAGATCCACGGGGCCTTCCTCAATCGGCATCCCCCCGGCCAGCCTATGAACATGCCACTGTCCTTCGCCCGGGCCCGACGACAAGGAGATGGCTTCAGGCTCCCGATCCCCGACCTGCAGCATGATATCCACCGTACCTTCCGGAATCAGGGCCCGAACATCCAGATGAAAGATGCCTGCGCCAGCGCAAAGCGCATCATAAGCAAGCCAATCGCCCTCCCGGAGCTGCACGCATACCAGGTTATCCTCTGCCCACGGCTTGCCGCCTTCCGAAGCGTAGCTCGGCTTCTCCGCCTTGCCCGTCATCATCCGCATCGGAACGCCGTCAGAAATGCGGAAGCCGATATCCTGGCTGGCCTTCGTCTCGACATGATACGAAACGCCCTCGCCCCGATACCCGTAAAACTCCGCCGGAATCTGAATGGGCAGCCGACGCAGCAGCGACCGGGCTACGTTCGGGTAGGCATCGCAGGCTTCCAGCGGAAGACGGTCCAGGTATTCGCCAAGAATCGCTTCCGCTTCGGCTGGAGACGGCTTCGCACCGCCTTCCAGGTAACCCGTCAGCTTATCCCACCCTTCCGGCATGCGAATCGAGAACGGCGAATTCCGGGTGTTCATCTTCTTCCAGGTCCAGAAGTTCCAGGATATGTTATGGTCCTCGAACATCCGGAAGGCCCCCGTATACCACTGCGGGTTGTTCTCCCCGCCTTCTCCCATGAAGATCGGCACATTCCACTCCTCGCGCAGATCGATATACTTCTGAATGCTCTCCGTGTCGGGATTGTTCCAATATTTATGGAACTGCAGCATCAGGTTATCATCGAATTTATCGTCAAAAATACTCCAGTCCGTAGACCAGTGCACACCTTCCAGAATGATCATATGACGCTTGTCCACTTCGCGTATGGCCGCGGTGATTTCCTTATACAGCGGCATCACCCGGTCATTGTACTCGCTGAACCAGTCGGGCAGCGGTTCGTTAAGCAGGTCGTAACCGGCAACGATCCACTCGTCTTTATATCGTTCCGCCAGCATACGCCACAGCGCCACGGTCCGCTCCGCGTTCAGCCGATCCGTGAACAGCTCCGGCAAATCCCGCTCGGAATCGTCGATATTGGCGCCAGTCTGCCCGCCGGGCGCGCCATGCAAATCCAGAATAACATACAGCGAATACGTCCTGCACCAATCGATCACCCGATCGATGAGCCTCAGATGGCCTTCATGATAGGCAAACGGCGGATGCTGCCCTTCCTCCATGATAAACCTGGCATTGATCGGCACCCGGATGGAATTGAAGCCTTCCGCTGCGATCTGCCGGATATCGGCTTCCGAGATATACCGATCATAATAGGTCTCCCAGAATGCGGCCGCCTTCTCCTCGCCGATCAGTTCCCTGATCATGCCTTCGATGCGCCGCGGGCGGTCTCCCTGCTCCGGCATCTTCCACATGTAGCCTTCCGGCAGCAGCCAGCTACCAAGCCCGACCCCCTGCAGCAGAATTTCCTGCCCGTCCCCATTCACCACGCGTTTGCCGTCCGCCTTAACGAAACCGCTTACCAAAGGATTTCTGCTATCATTCATATTGGCATTCCCTCGCTTCCATGTCTGTAACGAATGTAATTGACCTGTACCATCTCAACGACAACATTCCACCCATAGGCCAAACATCAAACAAAATATAACATGTCATGCAGGGCAATAAGCCTCATTCCGAAAATCAGGGAATCATCCTGAAATATCGGCCGCCGGCCAATAGAAAAAGGCGCTCTCCTCCTATCGAAGATAACGCCTTTCCAATAATCCAAAATTAGGATGACACCTCCGTCACTGGCTTGACCGGAACCGAAGGAATGGATGCTTTTCCCTTCCGCAAGCTGCCCGGCAGCTTACCGAAGAAGATCCAGGTCCAGCCTCCCAGGCGGCTAATGCCGTAGACCGCTATATACGAAACCGCGACCGCGCTGACAAGCCCGCCGGCATACCACGCAAGCAGCAGCCAGGAGTTCTCCGTCCGCGGAGGAAAGTCCCGGTAAAAGAGCAGCACCAGCGGATGCACCAGATAAACGCCGAAGGAATACACCCCGAGCCGTCTGAACCCGTTCAACCACCAAGCGCTCTTATTCCCGAACAGCAGCGCGACCTGGAGCATAACCAGGGCGGTGGTTAACGTATGCACATTCCAAAAGGCATCGTAAAGCAGCGGGTGATATTCCGTCCCCAGCAGCCGCTGATTGTATCGAAGGCCGATATGTGCCAGCGCGGCGCCCAGCCATACCGCCCAGAGCAAGATCCAGCCCAGCTTGCGCAGCGCCGGTCTTGCAGCCTGCTGCGCTGAAGTCAGCCAGTTCTTAACCCGGTCATAGTAGATACCTATCCATGCCCCGAGAAAATAATACGACAGAAACGACAGCGACCAACTGTTCCGGTTCGTTACGTCCCACCAGGCATCATTGCCGATGTAGAACAACCACTGCAGTACAATGCCGACCAGCACGCAGACCGCCGCGAAGCCGCGGAATCGCTTGAGCAGCATCAATACGAGCGGGAACAGCACGTAGAACTGAATGTTAATGAAAATGAAATACAAGTGCGTGTAGGATTTTCCCGTCGCCAGCTTGGGCCAGAAGCTCTCCAGCATCGCCGCCAGATCGGACTCGCCCCCGCGATGATACCAGGCCACCGTAAAGAACAAAACCGAGAACAGCACATACGGCACCAGGATATACATCAGCCGGTTTTTGAAGAAGCGCCCAAGGTCACGGCCCTTGAACGGGCGGTGATAATAGTTATAGAACAGCACGAAGCTGCTCAGAAATATGAAGGTCGTCGTTCCAACCTTCGAAAATATGTTCAGGAAGTTATACAAGCCAAAAAAATCGTCCCCGCGCATCTGAACTGTGGCGAACGACGTCGCATGCACCATCAGCACGCCCATCATCGCAAAGCCCCGAACCAGGTCGATTTCGGTTAATTTTGCACGTTTCTCCATGTTGCCTCCTTCATAAGATTACGCCCCCTATTATATCTCACTCCCCACCGCTTGGATACTAAATTTTCCTAAAAGTGGCATGGAACAAGCTCCCTTTGCCATACCAGTGTAAAAAGGGCCTGGCACCCAAACAGGACAATAGCTTACATGCATGCAGGCGTCCAATTCGAAGTGAATAGGAGGGGATTTCTACTGATTGAATTTAGCCGCGTCAACAAATTTTTCGGAACCTTCCATGTTCTGAAAGAAATCGACCTGACCATTTCCCAGGGGGAAGTCGTTGTCATCGTTGGACCTTCCGGCTCCGGCAAGAGCACGCTCCTGCGCTGCATCAATCGGCTTGAAAGCATTACGGATGGCGAGCTCGTCGTGAATGGCGTCAAGCTGCATGACAGAAAGATCGACATCAATACATTCAGGCGGGATATCGGGATGGTCTTCCAGCACTTTAACCTGTATCCGCACAAAAAGGTGATCGACAACATCATTCTCGCGCCCATGAAGGTGCTGGGAATGTCGAAAGCGGAGGCGACGGAAAAAGCGATGACGTACCTGCAGCGGGTCGGGATCGCGGACAAAGCGAACAGTTACCCTTCCCAGCTCTCGGGCGGCCAGCAGCAGCGGGTCGCGATTGCCCGCGGATTGACGATGAATCCGAAGATCATGCTGTTTGACGAACCGACGTCCGCGCTTGACCCGGAGATGATCGGCGAGGTGCTCGATGTTATGCGCTCGCTCGCCCACCAAGGCATGACCATGGCCGTCGTTACGCATGAGATGGGCTTCGCGCGCGAAGCCGCGGACCGGATCGTCTTTATGGACGAAGGTCGGATCATCGAGGACGCCCCGGCTGCCGAGTTCTTCAATCAGCCGAAGGAAGAAAGAGCGCGGGCGTTTCTGAGCCGCCTGCTGCATCACTAGCCGGTGACCCTTCGGATATGGCAGTACGGACGAAGATGGAACTTCGCCAATGCTGCTCCTTCGGGGCCTTACGCATGAAGAGAAAATAACTTTTTTAAGGGGGAAGCGAAAGATATGAAGAGAAGATTTACGGGGACCTTCAGGTGGAGCGCGGCCCTGCTGGCGCTCGTCATCATGCTGATCGCATCCGGATGCGGGGGGGCCGGCAGCACGGACACCCTGGAGGCGATCAAAAAACGGGGCAAGCTGGTGGCCGGCGTGAAATATGATACGAAGCTGTTCGGACTGCAGGACCCGGCCACTGGCAATGTAGAGGGCTTCGATATCGACATCGCCAAAGCGCTCGCCAAAAAAATTCTCGGCGACGAGACCAAGGTCGAGCTGAAGGAGGTCACCTCCAAGACCCGGATCGACATGCTGAAGAACGGGGACATCGACATCATTATTGCCACGATGACCATTACGGAGGAACGCAAGGAACAGGTGGATTTCAGCGATGTCTATTTTGAGGCCGGCCAATCCCTGCTGGTGAAGAAGGGCAGCCCGATCACGGGTCTGGAAAGCCTGAACAAGGATACGAAGGTGCTCACGGTAAAAGGCTCCACGTCCGCGCAAAATATCCGCGAGAAAGCGCCTGACGCGGTTATTCTCGAATTCGAGAATTATCAGGATGCCTTCACCGCGCTCAAAGCCGGACAGGGGGATGCCCTGACCACCGACAATTCCATCCTGCTCGGCATGCAGCAGCAGGACCCGAGCTTCGAGCTGGTCGGCGGCAACTTTACCGATGAGCCGTACGGCATGGCGATCAAGAAAGGAAACCCGGAATTCGTGAAGACCGTCAACGAGCTGTTGAAGGAGCTGAAGGACAGCGGCGAATACGACAAACTGTATGAGCAATGGATGGGCGTAAAGCCGGAATAACCGCCGCAAGACTTGGCCTGGCCGGGCCGAAGGAGGCTTGCCCCTAACCGGGAGCCATCACGGTTTCCTCCCAGAATGGCCCGGCCTTCATTCGACCGGCCGAACGATCATCATCCCCATTGGAGGTGAAGCCTTGTGACCTTGTGGGATTTCAACATTCTGGTCGAGCATTGGGATCAATTCATGGCCGGCCTGGGCCAGACCATTCTCGCCAGCCTGCTGGGACTGATCGGCAGCTTGGTGCTGGGCACCTTCATCGCCATTATGCGGATTGCTCCATTCCGCGTCTTGAAGGCGATCGGCACCATTTATGTCGAGTTTATCCGCAATATCCCGCTCCTCGTGGTTGTCTTTTTCTTTTTCCTGGGCCTGCCCGCCCTCGGCATACCGGTCGACCCGTTCACCTCGGGCACGCTCGGGCTGATGGTGTATACGGCTGCCTTCATCGCCGAAGCCATTCGGGCAGGCATTCAGGCGGTACCGTCAGGGCAGTCGGAAGCGGCTCGCTCCTCCGGGCTGAGTTATATCCAGAATATGCGCTACATCATTCTTCCGCAGGCGGTCAAAATCGTACTGCCGGCCATCGGCAACCAATTGATCAACCTGGTCAAAAACTCCTCGGTCCTGGGCGTTATCGCCGGTCTCGACCTGATGTATTATGCCGATCTCATAAACCTGAGCACCTTCAAAGGCATACCCGTCTATACGTTTGTAGCCCTGTTCTACCTGCTTCTGACCGTTCCGCTCAGTCTCGCGGTCCACTATATGGAGCGACGATTCGCGAGAAGCAATTGATGTTACGTTCGAAGTTTGCCTAATATACAGGAGGTGGCATGAGATGGATTTTATCGGTGCATACTCCTGGCCAAACCTGCGATATCTCCTTCAAGGCTTTTGGATCACGGTGCAGGTTGCCGGCTTATCCATTATATTCAGCTTCATCATCGGAACCGTGCTCGGGACCGTGAGGTATACGAAGACCCCCTTCCTGTCGAGGACCACGGCTTTTTTGGTGGATATTATCCGCAATCTGCCGCTGCTGCTGATCATATTCTTCATCGGCATGGTGCTGCCCCAGACCGGGATTCGAATCCCGACCTTCTGGGCGGCTGTTGTCGGACTGAGCATTTTTGAAGGGGCCATGATCGCCGAGATCGTCCGCAGCGGCCTCGTATCGGTGGATAAAGGCCAAATCGAAGCGGCCCGGGCCTCGGGCCTCTCTTATATGCAGACACTGCGGCACGTCATTCTTCCGCTGGCGCTGCGCCGGATGTCCCCGCCCATGGTGAGCCAGTTCATCTCGCTCATTAAAGACACGTCGCTCGCCGTGATCATTTCGCTGCCTGAGCTGATGCGCAACGTGCAAATCCTAAGCGGTTCCAGCTATTCCTATGTCATCCCGGCCCTTGTCTTCGCATCCTTGCTGTACTTTACGCTGAATTATCTGCTGTCCATCATCGCCAAGCGGCTGGAAGCAAGGCAGATATAGCCCCTGCTAAGCGTTTGGCAACTTTCTGCATGGACTGCCACCATCATGTTACAAAAAGGGCGCCTGCCCGCCATACGCGTGTACGTCCAATCTGCTCCGCAGCCAATTATGGCTTGCGGGGTATTTGCCGTTTCTGCAGCATCCAGCCCCCTGCGCATTCTAAACCAGGCTCTCCCCCTCCCATCCATTCTTGGGCAAGCACCTGCAACAATGGCGATACTCTCCTCGTCTAAATACATAATCATCCCGAAAGGAGACGCCGATATGAAAAAAGGCTTTCTCGCCATGATGGCTCTTTCCCTTACGATTGGACTATGGCTTGGCACAGATCACTCCACGGCATCCGCCTTGTCATGCGCGGAGCCTCGCAAGGTTACCGAGGAGTTAAAAACCTCGGATGCGGTATTCAGGGGCACGTTGGCCTCATCCCACCCTAAAGCCGATATATCCAAAAGCAAATATGTATTCCAGGTTTCCGAGTGGTGGAAGGGAGAATCGGATGCCCCTGCCGTTACCCTATATTCCAATGGCTGGGAATCCTTTGAAACAGGCAAGGAATATATCGTGTTCGCCGACAAAAGCGGGCAAAAGCTCAAACCCCATCTATGCGGGAATACAGGTCCTTCCTCATCCGTTGAAGTAACTTCCCTGGGAGAAGGCATCCAGCCCGAGAAGCCCGCTTCATCAGCCGAAAGCCCAAGGCCGGGCGGCATTCTGGCAGGTTTGATTGAACTCATTCGTTTCCTGCAGGGCAAATATTAATCCTGCCGGCAACCGGCGTTCTGCTTAAGGCTGCCTGAAAGCACCTGCCCGCTCACGCGAAAAAAATACAACCATTCTCCATGTCATCCGTATAACACGTAAAAGAACTGCGTTTTACACGACAGGAGGATGAGAAATGATCAAACGATTATTGCTGATTTCACTTGTACTGGGAGTTCTCTCCGGATGTTCCTTGGTGGACAGCGTGAACAATTCCTTGGATTATACGAAGGAAGCAACGACCTTTATCAATGAAGCTTCCCAATTTGCCGAGTCCATCCCGGAGCTCGCCCAGCAGGCAGCCACTAATACGGATGCCAAGGAAACGCTGACCCAGCAACTCGAAGCGATGAAAACCCGGATCTCGGAGTTTAACGGCATCGAGGCCCCTGCCTTTGCGCAGACGATCCATGAACAGCTGGTCGGATTAAACGACACGCTGCTGACCGACATCAACGGTTATATGGATCAAATCCAGAACGGAGTGACCGACTTCCAGAATTCCAACATCGTTCAAACCGTCAATAAAATTAACGAAACGATGGATATGCTCCAAAATCTCCAGCCATAATCATGCAATTCCTTGCCGACAGCATAGCAGCCCTGCTCTTCAGGAGCAGGGCTGCTATGCTTGCTTCGTTATGTATGTGTTTCGTTCCTCACTCAAAAAAGGATTCCAGATTGGCGGTAAGCGTCTGCTTTACGACATAACGCGTCCCGTCTTGGCTTGGGGCCATAATCCAGGATGTCCCTTGATAGCCTGCTTCATCCCGAGGGTCCCAGGCCACAATGAACTGCCAACCGTCGCCGAAGCGTTCATCGTATTCTTGGCTGTAACCGTCTGCGATATTCTCGCGCGAAACCGATTCGATGGACATATGCTGAACGCTTTCAAAAGATTTCATCCATTCCGTAAATTCCACCATGTCCCGGTCATACTGACCTGAGAAATATCCCTCGCCCCCGCCCGATATCGCGTGAAAGGTTTCTGCATCCTCCGCCTGCGCTGCCTGATACAGCAAGGAAACGGTCTGCACCGGGTTCCATACGGGCTGCTTCGCTTTCGCGGCAAAGAATGCCCTGTCTTCAGCGGTATGCTGGATTTCTACCGCGATAAGCTCTTCCATCGTCGCTTCCCTTCCAAGCTCGTAAGCCCCCGGATAAACCGTGGATTGCTCCACCACTTTAAGCCCATCCGCGAACGCCGTCACAAACCACAGATTCTGATCGCCCTGGCTGAGCTCCTCCAGTACGATTTCGGCCTGGCTCCCGTACGTAAGGGATAATAACCGGCTGCTTACCTCATCCAGCCCTTCTTTATCAAACACCTTGAAGCGTTCCGCTCTCACTTCACGTTTGCCCGCCTCTTCGAACAGCACCTTCAGCATGGCGGGGGACATTCGGACGCTCGGAATGTCGGCATGACGGAAATACGAAGCGGAATCGTTAGCCTGAAGCGATTCGTACATGTCGAGAACCGCTTTGACGGGATCGCGATTAGACTCTCCCTTCGGCTGCTCAGCCTCTTGCTTGACCTGGCGATGGTCCGGATCTTCCTGCGGGAATGCCGTACGCAAACTCTCCTTAGCCGCCGACGGCATTTCCGCTGGTTTCGCGGCTTCCCCTGCTCCCGGTGCGGTGACAGTCGATGGCGCTGTCTGAACGGCTATCGGCGCCTCCTTCGCGCAAGCTGTCAGCATCATCATGATGACGGCCAGAACCACGAGCTGTCCATTCCGCCGATATGGCCGCTTCCCCCTTTTCATTTCGTTCACCCCCGTTATATAACGAAAAACCGGTATAACACCGACACCGACCTCTTTATATTCATCATCGTCATTATGGAGTGGAATGTTTATCATGGACATAAAAAAAGCTCCCGCCAGGTTTAAAAACCTGTTCGAGAGCTTCTGTTCCTATCTTGCATCCCTTAAAATCGGTTATAGCTCACAAATTCCAATACCGGCTTGCGGTAGCCGCGGGGACGCGGTTTGCGCGCATCCTCCTTGCCGATCGCGATCAGCATGGCGGGCACATAAGCGTCCGGAATGTTCAGTTCCTTCTGCAGGGCATCGGGGTCAAATCCGATCATCGGGCAGGTATCCCATCCCTTGTCCTTGGCCACCATCATCAATAACATCGCGGATAGGCTGGCATTCCGAATGGCTTCATCCCTCATAAAGGTTTCTCCGCCCGCTTCATAAAAGCTCGTGACCGATTCAACCGTCATGTCATATTCAAGCTTGTCGATCACGCCCAAATTCAGAAAGCCCTCGTTCATTCTTCCGATATCCTCGTAGGCCTGCTTATTCCCCAGCACCACGATGACGGCCGACGCGGTGAGTATCTTATGCTGCTTGTTGGCGGCTTCGTAAACTGTGTGCTTGATATCGGGATCCTTAACCACCACATAGTGCGTATGCTGTAAATTAAAAGCCGAAGGAGCATATTTAACCTCATTAAAGATATCGTTCAAATCCTGATCCGGGATTTCAATCCCTTCCATAAACAGATTAGCCGACCTCCGGCTCTTAATTAATGCTGTCAGATCACTCATATCTGCACGCCCCCATCATGATTAGTTAAAGATTACCGCATCGAGCGAATATGCGCCTGCACCCGTGAGTGCCAATGCAACGGCCACTGCGATCAACAGCAAATTATACTCGTATCCATTCGCTGTGGACCAATACCCGTTCCGGCCATGCACCTTCACGATTGCGCCCAGCATCGTCAGCGTGATCAGCGCTGCGCCGAGCACCGTGAGAAATCCGGCTGCCAGCAGCAGCCCGCCAACCAGCTCCATCAGACCTGACAACACCGCGATCGCAACGCCGGGCTTAATGCCCACCGATTCCATCCAGCCGCCGGTCCCTTTCGGCCCGTAACCGCCAAACCACCCAAACAGCTTCTGCGCGCCGTGCGCCATGAACGATAACCCAACCACCAAACGAAGTATCAACAATCCAATATCTATAGCCATTTTATACGCCTCCATATTCATGTTCATTATTTATAGAAATTCATCGACACGATCCATCGATATCTTAATATAAAGATATATAGGTGTAGAATGATTAACCTGGTTTACTTCGCTAACGTTTATGCACTTTATACTTACTCCTTTCAATCGACTAACTTTTATATAGTCACTTAACTTAATATTAAGATATATGATGCGGGCTCTCCTGTCAACCGTTATTTTTAAATACACGCTCAAAAAAAAGACCCGCCAAGTGGCGGATCCCCTGAATATATGAGCGGCTGCCGCGATGGAGCCTCATTACGACGGCCGATTACTCGGCCAGCTTCTTGATTTCACTGTCGGTCAGCGCCTTGCTGTACATCCGCACCTCATCCAAGCTTCCGTTAAAGTAAGGATCGGCCGCGAACCGGCTTTTCCCTAAATAAGCTTCCGTTGTCAGCAGCCCGCTTGGATTCAGCTTCATGTGATCGCCCGAGGCAACCATTTGTCCGTTCACGTATAATTTGCCCGTATCCCCCTGAAGGGTCACGGCTATATGCGTCCACGCATTCACCGGAAGCGGCGCGCTGCCAAGGAGGCTCTGGTCTCCGCCGCTGCCGTGAATCGTAAACTGAAGGACGCCGGCGTGCTGGGATGGCGTCAGGAACATATGCCTGGCAAGCCCGCTGCCGGCATCCAGCACCCGCTGCCACGGGGCTCCTCCCTTCCAGTATACCCAGGCCGCAAAGGTGAAGTCCTCTGTATCGGTGACCCGATTCGGCAGTTCAATATAGCCGTCCGAGCCGTTAAAGTCCATGCCGCCTCCCTGCCGGCTCTTCTCATTCCACCGGACTCCGCCAAGGACCTTTCCATGAAATCCGTTTTCCGAGACGTCGAACGCCGCGCCTTCTTTATTCTCGCTGAACGGATAGCTCAGCAGAAGCGGCCCTGCCGACTGCTGCAGCACGGTTACGTCAAACGCTTTGGCAGCCTTTGCTTTACCGCTCGTAATCTGAGCGGTCAGCGTAACCCTCGCGTCCCCCGCCCCGGCAGCAGGACGATTCAGCTTTCCCTCCGCCGATATGACTTCGGGATGAGAGGAGGTCCAGCGAATGACGGCGCCTCCGGAAGCCTCGGACGGCAAAGCCAGATCGTAGAAAACTTCGCTCACATCCCCGAGGGAAAGGTCTCTCTTCACGGCATCCACGAGTTCCCTGTCGCTGCGATCAAGCTGACGCGCGCCCCACACCGCGGTACCGTCCGCCGAAAGGGCCGTAAAGGTCATCGTCTGCCGCTTCGCTTCGGGGTCCCATTGCGGAGTCATTACGCCTTTATAACGCTTTCCATCCAGCGTAAGCGTCACATCCCGCTTTCCGCTGATCTTCCAAGCCCCCTCGGCTGCACCTGTTACTTTGCCGTTCTTATGAAGCTCGATCGGCACCGATTCTTTGACGACGGACGAAATATCTTTCCCGTGTTGGATCAGCTTATAGTCTCCGTCCGCATCTTTCGGCGTGATTTTCTTAGCCTCCTTGGCCTCCTCGCCTGCATAACGGTATGGAGCCGATACCGGCCAGCCGTCCTGATTCATATACAACTCATGCACCCGGATCTCATGCTCTTCCCCGCGCTGCGGGAAGCGGCTGTGAAAAATAAGGAATGTTCGTTTGCTCCTCTCATCGTAATAGACGGAGTTATGGCCAGGCGACACGGCCCCGGTGCCGATCCCCGTTCCCGGATCGCCGACCAGGCGCTTGAACAAGTAGTTCCCCATCAGCTTCACGCCATACGGCTCAATCGAACGGTCGTCAAAAAGCGGAAGGGAAGGATCGGCCTTCACCTCTCTCATATCGTTGCCCTCCGCATCGTAGAAAGGACCATCCGGGTTTTTGGATCGGACCACCCGCATATTGTAGCCGCCAACCGCATCCAACCCCCCGTACGACAGGTATAGGTAGTAATAGTCCGTGGCCGGGTGATAAACCATGTAAGGCCCTTCGATCCGGCTGTGATTGCCTCCCAGCAGCTTCTTCCCGTATCCTTGCCCAGGCAGCGGTTTTCCGGTCTTGGGATCCATCTCCATAATGAAAATGCCGCCGGAATAGGAGCCGTATACCATCCACAGCTGGCCGTTCTTATCGAAGAACACATCCGGATCGACGACATTCGGGTGCTTTGTTGCATCGTAGATGGTTCCATCCTCACTGATCTCGTCCCACATGCCGGATTTCAGAATGATGCCGGTGTCCTTATACGGGCCTTCGATTCGATCGGCAACGGCGATCCCCATGGCGGATCGCGGGGAATCCCCTTTGCAGGCGTTATAGTACATATAGAATTTACCGTCTGCCAGCTGAATCACGTCGGCCGCCCACAATGTGTCGCTTTGCGCCCATTCCAGCGTTTCTCTCAATTCCTCCGTTACGTTCGGAATCAGCGGATTGCCGGTCGCGACCCCGGACGCGACCATGTCCCAGCTCATCAAGTCCTTCGATTTGGCCGCGGCCAGATGGGAACCGAACACATAGTAGGTATCCCCTGTTTTGATCACGGACGGATCGTGCACGGAAGCCTCCCGGAAGACCGGTGCCTTCTCCCCCTTCTTCAGCGGAGCCGCTTCCGCGTACACGTCAGGAACGCCGGCCGCAGGTCCTTGGCCTGCCGTACTTAAGCCTCCTGCCATTAACATTGCGGCAATTCCTGCGGCAGCCGTCTTACGCAGCATGTTCTTGTTCATACGATTCTCCCTCGCCTCGATTTTTTGTAAACCCTTTCATAAATAAAAAAACAAGATGTCCATTATGGCGATACCTCTGGCTGTTTAATTTAGTATAATATAAAACATTTTATATTTGATAAGATATTAACACTGAGCCTTATGAAATATCAATGCTAATTCTTCATGTTTTTCTCCATAAATTAATTAATGGTAGGAAAGACCCAAAAAAACCTGATCCAACACGGATCAGGTTTTTGTTTTATGTTTATATAAAGTTAAAGGGCGTTATGCGTTAATATGTCCACCAATTTCCCGACATGACCATCATCGAGAACAGCTTGATGCTCTCCTCATAATATCCCTCTGCCGATGCGTTCGCCGTATAATTCCATACCGAATTCAGCCAGCTCTGGTGACTGGACGAAGTCATCGCGCTTACGCCGAACGGTGCATAGAACGCTCCGCTGTTATAAGTCACCAGCGCGGTCCCGTTCAGATTATACCCTGCCTTGATATTGGCAGGATTGCTGTTTGCAGCCGACTTAATGAACGTGTTCATTTTATTCAATTGATTCAGCGCGCGCGTATCGCCGGTCATCAGATAGTCGGTCGTAATCCGCCATGGAGTCCGGGCCGAGTTGTAGTAATATTTTCCGTCGTTCGCCCCCTCCAGGAATCCCGCTGCCGCTGGCTGATAATTGCCGCCCGACATGACGACGAAATCCGGAAGCAAACCGGTATTGGAGCTGTAACCGTTATAGATGGAGTTGATGATCGTATAGGTTTTGTTAATGACGTTATCCCAACGGGCATCGCCGGTAGCCGCACGGAACGCCTTCATATGGTTCAGCATGAAATCCGATGGCCGCGTGGCGGTATTGTAGTTGCCGCTGGTAGCCCAATCGCCCAAACGCAGCGTCCATTGCGACTGATTGACGTCATTGCTCATGATGGCATTGATGATATCCTTCGCGGCCTGCAGGTAATTGATCGATCCGCTGCTTCCCCACTGCTTGTCCGCAAGCAGGAGTGCGTAAGCAATATCCATATCGCCGTCCGTTGCCGAGTTGGCCCCCTCTATATTCTGGAAGCTGCTGTTCTGTTTCCACGCCATCAGATACGGATTGTTATCACTCGGATGCGCCTTGTAATAGCGATATAACCCATCGAAATACGACTGCGCATTACTGTCGTATCCCGCCATCAGAACGGTGAAAATCATTCCGTAACCGTGAGCCTCGGATACCGTCTCGCCCGCGGAATTGTATTTGACGTAATATTGCCCGGTTGCAGCCGGCTTCAGAAAAGACCCTTTCCAGCTGTTCCATTTGCTCTTGACCGCATTGTCCATCGCGGTCTGCGTTACGTTGTTCGGCTTAATCGAACCGCTCGTATAGGACGTATGCTGGGGAAAGGGCTTGTTGGCCGCCAGGGACAACCCGGCCGGCAAGATCAGCAGAACAGCGCAGAAAAGCGCCGCCGACTTACGGATAATCGAATTTCGGAATACTTTCATCAACGTTTCGCTCCTTTGGTTTTCGGATTGGAAAGCCATGACCGCTACAGCCTGGTAAACCGGTTTCGGTATAAACCACCACCCTTCCCATGATCGATGGAAACGAGGAGACTGCCCGTATGTAAAGTACCACGAAGTAAGCTGATGCCCGATATGCAACTGCCTCCATATATAAAGAGGTAGGATCCATATCTACTACAAGTATAATAGAATTGTATATTATTGTAAATTAATAGTTTGCCGGTCATGATTCGTCTACCAGCACGAATAGCCGTCTTTCCGCAAGCAGTATCCCACTGCCCGGAAAGACGGCTATCGTTATTTCGGTAGGCATTCCCCTTATTTCCGACAAGACGTCAAACGGCATGAACGGACGGCCATGACCGTTCGATCCCCTGTTCCGTCAATCGCCGCTGAAAAGCTTCCAAGTGGTCCGGGGTATTCCGTACTTCCCGCGGCTTCAGTCCATGCTCTATGCAGTAAGCGGCTAAAAAACCGGCTGCCTCGCCGATGTTCCATTCCACAGGATGCAGACGATAACACCCATTCGTGATATGCGTCGTGCCGATATTCTTGCAGGCTGCCAGCACATTGGCTACCCGTACCGGAATCAGGCTCCCCATCGGAATTTGGAAGGGCAGGCTCGAAATATCGATATACGTCCGCAATCCCGTGCTTGGATGCAGATCGATACGGTAGCAGCCGATGCCAACGGAATCGTGGAACGTCTCCGCCCGCCCGTCCGGACGGCATTCGGCGGCAATATGCTGCTCCTTCACGGTAAATTCGGCGCGGATCCGGCGGGATTCACGGATATAAGGGGCTTTTGCCAAGCCATCTTTCGTTCCCATCACGTCCGGCCGAAGCCGGAGTCCGGGATACCCCTTTCCTCCATCGGGCCGCGGGGCTTCCGTCTGCATCCAATAGAGCAGGGACAAACTCAGCTGCCTGGATTCCTCCAAATGCCGTTCCCGCTCTTCCGGGCCGACATCGATAATGGAGCCGAGCCAATAATCGTTCTGCGGCCAGTTCACGACCGTGACGCTGCTGTCAAACAACCCGCCTTCGAAATGCTTCGGATTCAGGATCTGCCGGTATTTCCACAGGGAAAACGATCGGCCGTCCGGAAATAAGCTGTAGGTGACCGGCTCCAGCGTATGCGGTACTAGCCCCGTCCAGCTCAGCATGGCATCGGGCCAGAAATCCGCCCGGTAGCTCTTCCAGAAATCGTACCGAATCGGCTTCGGGATGGTATGATCCTCGCCCTCCCGGTAATCCATCGCGAAGCACCAAGTGAAAGCCTGCATGTCCGCCCGGTCCGCCGGACCGGATAATGCATGCGGTTCACCGGTCTCTTCCGCCGACTCGGAACCCGTCACGTATTCGATGCCGGCCAGCGGAAGCAAATCCCCTTCCTCGGTAGCATCGAGGAAAAATGCGCCGGTCAGCTTGACGATGTCGCCGGATCTGCTGTCCCGCAGCCGGACGGATGTTACCTGATCCCCGCCGGACTCCGCTTCCATCAGCGCATGCTCCGTAAGGATCGTTAACCTTCCGCTGTGCACGTAAGGTGCCAGCATCCCCTGCAGCACGGCCAGCGCCGCTCTCGGCTCATGGGCAATGCCGCTGACCAGTGCGCTGCCTGGATTCAGATAACGCTCTTGCCGCGATTCGGCCCGGAGCGGAAATAACTCCTTATAATAATCGCGGATCCGATTCCGGAATTCACGGTAGCTGGCCGTGCAGCCAAACTGCTCGATCCAGGGATGCTCGTCGGGCGGTACGCCCTGACTTGTAATCTGGCCGCCGAGCCAATCGCTCTCTTCGGTCATAATCACGCGTTTTCCCGCCTTCGCCGCCGCAAGCGCAGCGGCACAGCCGCCGAGTCCTCCGCCCAGAATGATGATATCCGCCTCTATATGATTCTGCATATGCACCGCACCTCGATATCGCTGTATTCTAGTCGGCCTTGGCACCAACCGTCTCATGATCGTATTTGAATATCGTTCCGAGCGTCGTTGACCCGGGGCCGTACCGCTCATAAGCCTTGCCCGCCTCATCTACGGGAACCACATGGGAGATCAGCGGTTTGATCGAGATTCTCCCTTCGGCCAGCAAACGAATATATTCCGCAATGTTGCGGCCTTCCGTCCAGCGCACAAAGCCGATCGGATAATCCGTATTGTTGAGTTCATAGCTTGCGTCGTACCGGCCCGGACCGCCGGCCCGCGATATGAGCACCTGCGCTTCCTTGCCAAACATCAGCCCTCTGGAGTAGGTTGTAGACAAATCGCCGACGATGACGATTTTCCCCTTATCCCGAATCCATCCCATTGACGCGTTGATAAGCTCTTCACCGGGACCGCTTGCGCACAGGATGACGCTGTCGGCTCCATGTCCGCCCGTCATCCGCCCAACCTGCTCCTCAAGCTGCTCCTTGTTATCATAAGCATAGGCAATATGCTGCCTCATCCCCTGCACCCGCTCCGGGTTCAGGTCAAATCCCGCAACGGGGCAAGCCGCCGCATGCGCGATCTGGGCAATGATCTGCCCCAGGATGCCCAGCCCGACCACCACGGCCGATTCGCCGAAGCGCAGATCCGCAACCCGCAGGGCATGGATCGCAATCGCTCCCAGCCCCGCAAAAGCGGCTTCCTGCGGATCCACCCCGTCCGGGACGATGGCCGTCAGGTTCGAAGGCACGGTAAGCCACTGGGCATGGCGCACGTAAGGTGCTCCATAGCAGGCCACCCGTTGACCCACGGCAAGCCCCTTCACGCCTTCACCCAAGTCTTCGACGATACCCACCGCGCTGTAACCCATAATGACTTTTTGATCCGAAGCCTTTCGTATAAAGATCATTTCCGTACCCGGACTGACCGCCGAGTATTCGGTGCGAATCCGCACATGACCCGCCGGCAATTCCGCCGGCCTCTCGATATGATCAACGATCACGTTTCCATGAATCGTGGCAACAGCCTTCATATGGACCCTCCTGCTCCACCTTATTTTCCTGATGCTTTCCGATATTCGCTCGGCGAGACGCCGCTGTATTTCTTAAAGGTCGTCGTAAATGTGGAAGAGTTCGAATACCCTGTTTTCTCTCCGATTTCCGCAATGCTGAGGTCCGTGTTCCGCAGATATTCACGCGCATGCGATAATCGGACTTTGTTCAAGTACTCCACGTAATTGACGCCGAATGTTTTCTTGAAATAATTGGAGAAGTATTTCGAGCTGGTATCCAGCACTTCGGCCATATGATCCAAATAGAGGTTCTCCATGTAATGCAGTTCGATGTATTGGGAGATGAATGCGGGATTCAGCTTGCTTCGCGGATCGTGGTTCCGCGTATTGGCCACCACGCGCATCACTTCCATCAGCGCCTTCTGAATCTCTTCATAGGTGAAGGCTTGATCGACCTTGCGGATGAAATCACTCTCCAGCCGGAACAGCTCGTTGCGGTCAACGGACGGCGAATCCGCCTGCTTCATGACGAGGAAGAACATGCTCTTCGCAATATGCACCATCTGATGGTGATGGATGCGAAGATCCGCATTCTGCTGGAAAATATCGCTCACGATCTGCAGTCCCTCATCCACCTTGCCGCTTAGCATGCAGTTGCTCAGCTTCTCGATCTTCTGAAGCGGATAATAAATATCCGGGACGTACCGAATCTGCTCCGCATCGACCATGTCCGTGTCCGCATTCACATTCCGGTACAACCGCCCATCCTTAATATTCCGGTATGCTTCGGAGCAATTGCTGATTTTGGATTCGTACGTTCGGCTAACGCAGCCCCACACCGTGAACGTATCATGATAATCCTCGTTGCACCGCCTAACATACTCCTCGAATTTCCTGACCAGCTTCTTGCGCTCGGACGGCTGATCCAGACCGATTAACGCTAGGAATTTCAGTTCTTCGACATGATAAACCACCACATGTCCATAGCGCTCCTCCAGGCCGCCCCGGATCTGAGACGTCAGCTCTTCCAGGACAAAATCCGACTTGGCCGCCCCCTTGCCGGCAGGCTGCAAATACACGGCCGCCATCATGAAATGCCGGCACTGGAAGAAATGCGTGTAGTGCTTCTGCATCTGCATTTCCTGCTCGCGCGAATGGTGATGGCCGTCCAGCGTTTGCAGGAACACGCTTCGGCGGATATCCTCATCCACCAGATCCATCTGCTTCTTGAGGGATTCGTTCTCCCGCTGCACCTTGACGATGCCGCTCTGGATTTTCACGAAATCATTCCCTCGAAGAGAACTTCCCCCGAGCAGCTGCACGATGTTCTTCACCGGCCGGTACAGATAAATGCTGAGCAGCACCGACAGCATGACGTTTAACGCAATCGCCCCGTACATAATCCACGTATTGGCATCGGTGACGGAATCGATATTTTGAAACTTGTACGGCATTTTATTGATATATATAAATCCGTTATAGTCCGATTTGTAGAAATTGTACTCAAAATCGTCGTGCGTGAGGGAGGCTTCCTGCGACGGGTTAAAGTACACGTCGTTCAGAATGCCCACCAGATCCAGATCCTTCTCGGTGCTCAAGATGACGTTCCGGTTCGCATCCAGCACGATGAGCGAGGCCCCGGGAATCATGGAATTCAAATCGACCCCCTTAAGCAGCCGGTTCACGTTAATCAGGATCATCAGGTTTTTGTTCGACATTCTGACCTTGTTGCCGTCTACGGCAATCATCAGGTTCCGGCCGTACCCGCTGCTCTGATCCGCATAAACCTCCGCTGGAAAAACCGTGAGCTCGTGCTCCGATCGGGTAAACGTCTTCCAGAACATCGAGTTGAACTTCTGGGATTTATACCGCCTGTCAAACAATGCGTCCAGATTGCTGGTTCCGCGTGTCGTAATGGCCAAATCGTGATTGTCGAACGAAATGACCACATCTTCCACGATATCCACGTTGGATACGATGCTGGTGACGCTGTCCTGCAGAGAGATGACTTTCTCCATGTCAAGTTTGCCGTTATCCAGCTGCATCCGGTCCGAAGGAAGCGCATGAATGTTAAAAATCAAATTGTTAATGGAGGAGAAACTGGTATCAAACGACTGAATAATATTTCTGATCACCATCCGGTTGTTCTCGCTCACCTTGTCGTAAATTCCGGTAATGGAATTCTTGTACACGATGTAATTGAATATGAACATGATGCCGATGACCAGTTGCAGAGCGAAGAAAATCTGGAGCAAGCCTCTGTTGGCGATCAATCGATTCATACGGATTCACCTCTCTTGGATGTCATCCCTTCATATTCAACATGATAGCCCCCGGCACCTTCCCATCACCCCTTTTCGGAACCGAGCATGACCCCTTTGGCAAAATACTTCTGGGCAAACGGATAGATCAGCAGCACCGGAATCATCGACAACACGATCGTTGCGTTCTTCATGGCCTGCGGAGCAAGCGCCGACGCATCCACCAGGCTCGGATTGCTTCCGTTCTCGCTGAAAATCAGCATATCCCGAAGCACGACCTGAAGCGGGTACATATTCGCGTCGTTCAGGTAAATCAGCGGGATAAAGAAGCTGTTCCAATGGCCCATGAAATAAAACAATCCGATCGAGGCCAGCGCCGGTTTGGACAGCGGAAGCACAATCTGGAACAGGATGCGGTACTCGGAAGCGCCGTCGACGACGGCTGCCTCGCGCAGGGATTCCGACATGTTCTCGTAGAAGCTTTTGAGGATTAATAACTCAAAGGTCCAGATCGCATTCGGAAGCACGAGTGCCCATACGCTGTCCAGAAGGCCAAGCTCGGATACGATCAGGTAGTTCGGAATGATCCCCGGGTTCAGGAACATGGTCATGATGATTGCCAACAGGAAAAACTTGCGTCCGAAGAAATTTTTGCGAGCGAGCGGATAAGCCGCTACCGCCGTAAGCAGCAGGTTAATGGCCGTACCGAGCGCTGTATAAAAAATCGTGTTCAGATAGGCGCGCGGCACCCGGTCGTCGTTCAGCACCTGGGCATAAGCGTCGAGATTAAAACCCTTGGGAAACAAGGTGACATTCCCTTGCACCACTTCGGAGGTCGCGCTGAGGGAAACGGCGGTGATATAGACGACGGGGTACACGGTAATAATGGCAAGGCATGTCAGAATCAGCGTGTTGATAATGCCGAATAACGAGATGTTTCGAAGGCTGAATCGTTTGTTGTTTACCATAGTCCGCTACCTCCCAGTCGCTTGCTGAAGTAGTTGGAGGACAGCAGCAATATCATGGCGACAACGGCTTCGAACAAGCCTACGGCCGCGCCATAGCTATAATTGCTCTCCAGAAGGCCTTTCCGGTAGACATAAGTCGAGAATACGTCCGCCACCTCGTAAGTCATCGGATTGTAAAGCAGCAATACCTTTTCGTATCCGATCCGAAGCATCGATCCGGTCTTCAAGACAAACATGATAATAATCGTTGGAAGAATGGCGGGAATCGTGATTTTAAAAATCATGTGGCGCCTTTTGGCACCATCCACCTTAGCCGCTTCGTAAAGCGACGGGCTGATCCCTGCAATCGCAGCCATATAGATGATGGCTTCATAACCGACGGTTGCCCAGATATCCGATGAAACATAGATGGTTCTAAACCAGCTCGGCTCAATGAGAAAATACGTCTTCTCGAAACCTAACGCCGCGATCAGCTGGTTAATGATCCCCTGATTGGGCGACAGGAAGTCGATAATCATGCTGCTTATAATGACCACGGACAGGAACGAAGGCAGATAGCTGAGCGTTTGAACCGACTTTTTGAACCATTTCACTCTGACCTCGTTAAGGAGAATCGCCAGAATGATGGGAAAAGGAAAGCCGAAAATCAGATTGTATACGCCAAGAAGGAGCGTATTCTTGAACAGCAGCCAGAAATCCGGACTGCCGAAAAATTTCTCGAAATGCTTGAGCCCTACCCATTCGCTCTCCATGATGCCGGTAAATACGCTGTAGTCCTTGAAGGCAATGATCAAGCCGTACAGGGGCCCGTATCGGAAAATAACGTAAAACAACAGGCACGGGATAAACAGAATCAACAGCTGTCTGTCCCGCTTCATATGCTGAAAGGCCGAAACCATTCTTCTCCCAAACCCGCCGCGGGGTTTGGCGAGATTTGTCTCTGTCCCTGCACTTGACATGGTGTTCCCTCCTTAAGATGATGAGCAGCACCCGAGCGTCGTACCCGGATGCCGCCATCACTCTTATTTCTTCTGCGAATTATTTCGTGGCTTCATCCAATCTCTTCTGGGCTGCGTTGAAAATATCGACGATCTGCTTGGCTCCCTGCTTCTCAGCCTGCGCCTGCCATTGCTGCCACTGCGCATCGCCGTAGTTTTTGTTGAGAATGTATTTCGCGTTAAATTCATCCGCCAATTTCTTCAGGGAGGTTTGGATTTCCGCAATCTTTGCGGTTTCGTCATCCGTAAAGTTCACGACCGGATCCAGCGGCTCGAATTTATTGCCGTTCAGGAGCTTATCCTGAGCCTCCTGCTCCTTCTCCGTATAGTTGAAGTACACGCTGCGCTTGTCGGAATTGACATACAATCCTTGCAGCCACAGGCCATAGCGGTCCTCCAGCACGCTGATATCCACCAGCGGCACGTCGGTCAGCTCCGGATAGACGGCTTTATCGCCTTCCATCTTGAACGTCTCGCCTTCCACGCCCATCGTCACCAGCGTGGCGCCGGACGGGCTCGTCAGGTAATCGAGCAGCTTCAGGGAAGCTTCCTTGTTGTCGTTGTTGGCTACCGCGATGCTGAAGCCGTTCGTGATGCTCTCGATCGTCTTGCCGTTGCCGGTCGGTCCGACCGGATTGCCGTATCGCAGGTCATAATTCGGATTTTGGTCCTTGACCTGGTTGTAGAACAGGTCCAAACGTCCGATCCAGTCATAGGTGACAAAGGATTTATTGCCTGACGTCATTTTCGCCGTCCAGGAATCGTCGGTGTCCGTCATGAATTCCGGATCGAGGAGCCCCTCGTTGTACAGCTTCTTCATGAAATCGAGCATTTCTTTGTGCTCAGGCTGTATGGTCGCGTACTTCCATACCTTGGCCGTCTCGTCGTAATACGTCGGATAGTTGGCTCCGCCGATTCCCCAGCCGAAGGCCCAATCGCGGAAAATGTTCTCTTTCGTTTTCGAGGCGTAAGGATAGGAATCCGGATAGGCTTCCTTCAACTTTTTGAGGGCCTGATAGAATTCGTCGGTATTCGTCCATTCCTTGATGCCCAGCTCATCGAAGATGTCTTTGCGGTACAGGAAGCCGTGGTTCACGTCACGGTTGATGTTTGCAACCGGCCAGGTATAGATGTTGCCGGATTCGTCTCCGTAGGACGGAATGACCCAAGGATTCTCGTCCACATACATTCTTTTGAAGTTCGGCAGCATGTCGACATATTCGTTAATGGCAACGACCGCTTTCTGCTTGCCGATCTTCTTCAGCTCCGGAGGCGTCAATCCGTGGATGATGTCCGGGAGCTTGCCGGATGCAACGGTTACTTTCAGCTTGTCTTGAAACGTAGCCGAAGAATAGGGTTGGAAATTCACTTTGATGCCGGTACGCTTCTCGATCTCCTTGGCAAGCAAGGAATCGTTCAGGTTGGTCTTCTCGCTGACGACCATCCAATTGATCGTTGTCGGTTTATCGACCAGCGGAAGCGCGAGACCGCCAGTATCCCCATATTGATCCGGATCTGCCGGTGCCGTTGGAGGTGCTGTTTCTCCGTCCGTTCCGGGAGCTGCCTCTTTATTTCCTCCGCTGCATGCGGCCAAGATTGAAATGATTAATGTGAACACGAGTGCCATACGAAACCATTTTTTTGTCATTTGCGTTCCTCCTCTAAATCCATCATTTGAATGCGGCTGACTGAATCTGTGCGATCGCTACTCTACCCCCGTCATTTCTTCTCATCCGTGTGTCTGCTTACTCATCCGGTCTACGTTTGTAAATCAAGATGCTTCCTATCATGCCTCCTTGTTGACGAAGATCCCGGCCTGTCGCAGGAATATTCTAAAATGATCGGGCATCCGCTGCCGAGGGTCCGGCACGGAATTTTCTACCCATCCACATCATAAAAACGCTTCCACGATTCGTAAAGAAGCGTATTTCTGTGAGATGGCGTTTTTTCTTCTTCAAGCGGGCGAAATGCCGAAAACCCGCATAACATCGGGCTTTTTGAGCATGTGGAAAATGCTAAAGCGGTAGAAATAGATAAAAAAATAGAGGGATTTCATCACGAAATCCCTCACGGAAGATGTTAAATTTCTTCTCTTCCCCATCGTATATTCATGAAGCAGAACGTCATCGGCGATCCATCAAAACGGGTGTGAATCCAATCACTCGTTTCCGTCCTTCTTCGCTTTGACACCCTTCTCCCGCAATTTCTTGCCTTCCTTGCCGTATAGATCCTTCAGGATTTTCTTGCCGGTCGGCGTCTGCGCAAGTCCGCCCTTCGCCGTTTCCCTGTGCTTGGACGGCATGGCCGTGCCAACCTCCAGCATCACGTCGATCACTTCGTCGGATGGAATGACGCTGCGCACGCCGGCAAGCGCCATATCCGATGCCGCCAGCGCCGTCACGGCGCCGAAGCCGTTGCGCACGATGCAAGGAATCTCGACAAGCCCGCCCACCGGGTCGCAGATAAGTCCCAAGGAATTCTTTAGCGCAAGCCCGACGGCGTGAACGGCCTGCTCCGGCGTCCCTCCCCGCAGCTCCGTCAAAGCGCCTGCCGCCATACCGATAGCTGAGCCGACTTCAGCTTGGCAGCCGCCCTCCGCACCGGAAATAAACGAGTTGTTGGCAATGACGTAGCCGATCGCGCCAGCGATGAACAGCCCCATCACCAAATGCTCGTCTTCCCAGCCGAAGCGTTCCTGCGTGCTGACGAACACCCCGGGAATAATGCCGCATGAGCCCGCCGTCGGCGTCGCCACGATGCGCCCCATGGAGGCATTCACCTCGGACACGGACAGGGCGTAGGCCAGCGCCGTGCAAGCGTCGGTACCAAGCGCGGGTACCCCGGTGCTCATATATTGATGAACGCGCACGGCATCGCCGCCGGTCAGGCCGCTTTTGGAAGGGACGGGTTCATGGATTCCCCGGTGCACCGCTTCCTTCATGATGCCGTAGTAATCGGCCATTTGCTTGAACGTCTCGTCCCGGCTTTTCCCCGTTTCCTTGATCTGTTCATTCAGCATCAGCTGGCCGATCGTCACCTGATCCTCCCGGCAGCATGCAATGATCTGCTCCAGCGTAGAAAACTTCATGACTGCGCCTCCTCTACTGTCAAATCCGCGATGACGACCCGATGCACGCTCGGCAGTCCTTCGATATGCTTCATCAATTCGGCCGGAACCGCTTCGTCCGACTCCACCACCGTCATGGCATCGCCGCCCCTTCCCTTGCGGTCCACGTCCATATAGGCAATGTTGACGCCGCCGGCCTCCAGGAGCCGGGTGATATGCGCGACCATGCCCGGCGTATCGTCATGAAAGACCAGCAGCACCGGATAATTCATCGTAAACTTGACGTCGAAACCGTTCACGCGCAGCATTTCCACGCTGCCTCCGCCAATGGAAGCGCCCGCAATGACATCGGTATGATCGCCGTCGGTCAGCCTCAGCTCCACGGTATTCGGGTGAAAGGCCACATTCTGTGCCGTCTTGAAGGTAAGTTCAATGCCTGCCGCTTCGGCAAGCTCGATCGAATTCCGGATGCGCATATCGTCCGTGGCAAAATCAAGCAGCCCGCCGACGACAGCCAGATCGGTGCCGTGGCCGCGGTAGGTTTCGGCAAAAGATCCATAGAACACAATTTCCGCCTGATCGGGGAATGCTCCAAATATGCGCCGCGCGGCTCTTCCGATCCGCACGGCCCCAGCGGTATGGGAGCTGGAAGGCCCCACCATGCTGGGCCCAATAATAGAAAACACATCTTTAAACCGCATGCGCGATTCCCCACTTTCGACTATTCTGCCCTCATTGTATCAGTCTGCCAGCCAACTTTCCAAGTGCTCCCGAATAAAATCGTCATCGTTTAAATGGGGATAATCCCGGTAGACCCGATCTATCTCTTCCGATTGTCCGGGAGACAGCGTTTCATGCGGATTCAGGCACCATGTGCCTAGCAGCAGCCCCTGTCTGCGGAGCACCTCATGAATGCCCGGGATGCAGCCCGCAAACTGATGGGCGGGATCGAAGAAGGCCGCATTGGAGTCGGTAATCTCGACGTTGCGCGTCAGCCATTCCTTCCCGAACTGCTCCTGCTTGCGCGCCTCTTTGATTTCCTCCAGCAGCTCCACCGCTTTCCTGGTCCAGACCGCCCAGTGACCGAGCAGACCGCCGACGATAGGCTTGGCGACCGGCGTTCCGTCCACCTGGAATCGATAGGTCGTCAGCAAATCGTTGACGATGTTATCGTCATTCCCCGTATAGAGCGCAATATCGTCTCTGCGGCTCGAATAACAGACGGCACGAACGACGTCAATCGTCTGATAGCGGTTGAAGGGGGCCATCTTGATCGCTACGATATTCGGAATTTCTGCGAAGGCACGCCAGAATTCGAAGGAGAAGATGTTGCCGCCAACCGATGGCTGAAGATAGAACCCGATCACCGGCATTCTCTGCGCGATCTCTTCCGTGCGCTTCAGAATATCCTCTTCGCTCCAGCCGCTTAACCCGCCCATGCTGAGCAGGACGGCATCATAGCCGAGCCTGCGGGCGATCTCCGTTTCCTCCACGGCTTGCTCCGTGGGGCCGCACACGCCGGCCACCATCAAGAAGGGGCGGTCAAGCTCCGCCCTGCGGACCTCTTCCGCCGCGAGCCGCAGCACCGGTTCATACAAGTCGATGCCTTTATCGCGGATCTCGAATTGGGTAGAGTGAACGCCAACCGCCACACCGCCCGCACCGGATGCGGCGTAATAGCGGGTCAATGCCCGCTGGCGGCGTTCGTCCAGCTTCCGGTTCTCGTCCAAAGCCAGCGGATGCGCCGGTATGACGAGCCCTTCGTGAAGAGCTTTCAGCTTCTCGGGGGCCAACCTCTGCATTGCAGGAATCTGTCCGCTCATTAGAATTTCCCCTTTCTCTCTTGGAAGTGTGTCGGCTTGTTCCAGCTCTGGCCGCCGGATTGCACCCATGCTGCCGTCCAATCCAGCATCTGCAGCAGCGACACCTTCGGATAACCGAAGAGCTGGTGGGATTTCGAGGCGTTGTTCAGGAGTGCGGTCTCGGATTCCGTACCTGTAAAGGTCACTTCCTTGCCCATCCGTGCCGCCAATTCCTGTGCCGCCCAGCGGATCGACATCGTCTCCGGTCCGGTAATGTTGATGATTTCGGGAGGCGAGCTGCAATGCAGGAGCGAACGGAGCGCCATCTCGTTGGCATCCCCTTGCCATATGATATTCGCATGCCCCATCGCCAGGTGAATCGGCCGGTCCTCATGGATCGATCTGGCAAGCTCATGCAGAACGCCGTACCGCATATCGATGGCGTAATTCAGACGGTAGATTGCCATCGGCGTACCATTCTGGTGGGAGAAATATTCAAAGACGCGCTCTCTGCCGAGACAGGATTGCGCATATTCCCCGACCGGCTCCGGCGCAACGGATTCGTTGACTCCGCCGCTGCCCACCGGCGAGAACGGATACACATTCCCCGATGAGAACACCACCATGCGGGATTGCTTGAATTTCTCGGCCACCCGGCCCGGCAAATACGAGTTCATCGCCCAAGTAAAATATTCGCGGCCGGTCGTGCCGAATTTGTTGCCGGCCATATAGATCACGTTTGGAGCCTCGGGCAGCTGCTGCAGCTCCCCGTCGTTCAGCAGGTCGCACGAAATCGTCTGTACGCCCGCCTCCTCCAGCTCGCGCCTGGCCTCCTGGTTCGAGAACCGGGATACGCCGATGATCCGTTTGCCGCCACCGCCTTCGCGCACGGCGTTGGCGGCCAGCCTTGCAAGGCTGGGCCCCATTTTTCCGCCGACGCCAAGCACCAGGATATCCCCTTCCAAAGACGCCAAATCGGCAACAAGCTGTGCTGAAGGCTCCGCCAGCTTCGCTTCTAATGCTGCAACGGTTAACATGAACAATCTCCTCCTCCGATTGATGATTCTTCTTCATCATACGGCCCCGTTTGATATAAAGACAAATCTTTAAATCGTCTTTAAATAAACGACACACAAAAAAAGCCCCCTGATGTCAGGGAGCAAACGAAACGTTCAGCACAATATATCGAAGCACGAAGAAGGCAGCGATAAAAAGGGAAGCCAGTCCGAGCAGCGTAAAAATGAAGATTTTCTCTAAGCGGGAAAACGGGGCTCTCGTTCGCTTCAAGTCCATCACCTCATCTTCCATTATAGGAAACGCCTGATATCTTATTCCAAAAAGGTGAATCGGAAGATTTGCCTCGGCCTTCCTCTCGGCACCTTCTCGATCCCCGAAATCTCCACCAACCCGTTGTCGGTCCAAAGCTGAAGCAGCCGATGCGCGCTGCGGACGGTAATGTCCAGCAGGTGGGCGAGCTCATGTACCTTGTATTCGTATTTACCCGAACGGGCGCGCTGGTTCAGCAGCTTGCTCAAATAGGCGCTCGTCATGCCCGCATCCTCTGCTCGCTTGATCAGCCCTGCATCCGTAAAAGACAGCACCTCCAGCACGGGATCGGCCATCTCCAGCGGCCCTATCAGCGTACCATCCTCACGCACGATAAAACAGGCGTTGCCGCCAACCTCCTTGGACTTCCGCATCGCGATGCGCGCATGGGTTCCGGCCATACTGGCCGACCTGCCGAATCCCATGCCGATGCTGAGCGAAATGCCGTAGGTTTTGTTCACGTCTTTGGCCAAGGGAATCGTTTTGTAACCTCCGGTTTCCCGTTCGAAGATGCCGCGCGTCGTGAAAAACAGATACTCGTCCCCGCCCAGATGGGTCAGATAACCATCCAGGGATTCCACATAATCGAGCACCATCCGGTGAATATCGAGCTTCAGCTTCTGCACCTCATGCTCATTGTTCCGTCTCAGCGCCTGCGTGCCGAAATCGTCTATATTTATCATCCCGACCACAATCTGGCCTTCCCAGCTGCGGCGGGATGCCGTGGACAGCAGGGCTCGCTCCAGCGATACCACGATATCCTGATCGGAAGGAAGCAGCCATTCATTGGGTATTCCGAGCCGCGTCAGTTCTTGGGCCACGGATTCCACGCCCGTGAATGCAACAGAGCAACCGCCGGATTCGTATTGATGGCGATGAAACGCGATCAGGCTGCTCTTCGGGGCGTAAGCCGGCCCGTCGTAGACGACAGCCTGTACAGCAGGGATGCCCAGATCCTTCATGGTCCGAACCACCATCGTCTCGGTTAGGGTGTCCACCGATATGCCTCCATCCAGTCGTTCCTGCTGTCCGGCATGGAACAGCGCTTTATATAAACCCGCGTCCGTGACGGGAACGTAATGTACAGGGATCTTGACCTGACCGAGCTCCTTCACCTTGCGCTGGGACAACGGATCCGAGAGGAACAACACTTCGACTTCGCTCCCGATCCGCTCCGCCAGTGCAGGCGCTTCGTCTTCATCCTGGAAAACCAGCGGCGCAGGGTCAAAGGAAGGAAAGGTTTCAATGACCTTCATGATCTTGTCAACGATCGTCCGGGTTCCGATAATACCGATGCGGATTTGCTGGACAGGGGGGCGGGTCCGCTCCGTCATGATGCCTTCACTCCCATCTTTCCCATTTCCGAGAAGCCGTGCATGAGCAGGCCGGTACGGATACCTAAATCATACCCGCTATCGAAAATTTGGCAAGCGGAAGCTGGACTCCCCCTAAACAGGCCCCTGCCATTTCACAGCAAAAAAGAGCCGTAACGGCTCTTTTCAGGATTGCTTCGCACCATTTATACGGCAGGGCGAAGCTGTTGTCCTTGAGACTACCAGCCCAGATCCAGGATTTTTCCCGTATCCGCATAGGTCTTCAAAATGCTCATGACCATCCACCAGCTGTCCGCCGCCTTGGCGCGAGACGGATGATCGGGCGTGTACTGATCATTGACGAGCGTCAGCTTGGTACAGTTCCCTACCGGCTCGAGGGTGAACGTGATGCGGGACTCCAGTTCCTCATGGTTCGCATAATACGACGGACCGGGATGCTCGGACAGGCTCAGCACCTTTTGCGGCTCATAAGCCAGAACATTCCCGTAAACATGAACCGTCTCCTCCCCGTCATTCCCCGGGCCTACATAAGCGAAAGGCTCTCCAACTCGGAAGGAAGACCTCAGCTCGCTCCCGAAAAAGGTAGCTCGAGTCCCCTCCGGCGAAATCAAGACTTCCCATACCTTCTCCGGCGAGGCTCCGATATAAAACTCATATTGCAGCGGCTCCATGCAGTTTCCTCCTACCTTCTATATAATGCGCAGGAAGACCGGCTTGTCCTCCTGTGATAAGATGATGTTATCAAGCAGCCGCAATCCAAGTATTGTAAAAATGCGACGGGTTGCTTCCCGCGAACATGGCGTGCAGCAATCAAGTCCCGTACGAGGACCGTGCCGTGCCAAATCAAGCCTGCTGCGGAATTATCGGAGGTGGTTATGTCATGATACGGCGTTCTGATCAGCCCAGCCTCGGCATCTTGAACATGAGAAAAGCCGGAGAGAAATTCCAGCTCTTGCGCGTCCCTCCGTCGGAGGACCTTTCCCATTTCATCAAGCATTACTGGATCATTCATTGGGATTTAACCGGCCAGGAGCCCCATCAGCAGGATGTCGTTCCCAACCCTTGTGCCAATCTGGTCGTTCAATCCCGTCGGACCGCTTTTTACGGCGTATCGAGCACGAGACATTCCCACCATCTGGCGGGCAGGGGGCAAGTATTCGGCGTCAAATTCAGACCCGGCGGATTCCATCCGTTCGCGAACATGGCCATGGACCGTCTAACGGATTCCTCCATAGGCACCATGGAGATTCTCCAGGTTGAGCCTCAAGTGCTGGAAGACCAGCTATTGACTGCAGAGCAGCCGGATCACAAGGTCCACCGCATGGAGGAGCTCTTTCGCCGCATACTGCCCGACAAAGATGAATCGATTGAACGAATCAACGCGATCGTGGATGAGATTCATCGAAACCGCGACATCCTCCGGGTGGAACAGCTTAGCGATGGGTTCCGGATGAGCCCGAGATCGCTTCAACGTCTATTCAAGTCATACGTCGGGGTGAGCCCCAAATGGGTCATCCGCCTGTACCGGCTGCAGAATGCCGCCGAGATGCTCGAAGGCCCCGATCATCAGGATATGCTGAAATTAGCCATGGACATGGGGTATTATGACCAATCGCATTTTATACGGGATTTCAAAGCGGTGATCGGTAAGACGCCGGAAGTTTATGTTAGGGAACGATAAATCTAAGGGAGGTAACAGCATGTTTACGATACAGGCGATCGGAACGATCCATAACGAAAGAAAGGCGATTCAGGATGATTACTGGGGGGATGTCATCTCGAAGATCAAGCTGGGCGAAGAATGGAATGAAAGCTCCCTGGATGGGATTGAGACGTTCAGCCACCTTGAAATCATTTATGTCTTCCATCTCGTCCAGGATGACAGCATCCAATACACGGCGAGACATCCGCGAAATAATCCGAGCTTTCCCAAGGTCGGTATCTTCGCCCAGCGCGGCAAGAACCGTCCCAACAAGCTAGGAGCCACCATAGTGGAGCTGGTAAGCAGAGAGGGCAGGTCCGTTTTCGTTAAAGGGCTGGATGCCGTAGACGGGACTCCCGTCGTTGATATCAAGCCTGTCATGAAAGAATTTTTGCCGAAGACAAAGACCAAGCAGCCCCAATGGGCTACGGACATCATGTCCCGTTACTGGGAATAATGATTAAGATTCTTCATAATTACCAAAAAACAGCGCTGCCGCCTGTCCTTTGAGGTTCAGGGACCGGCCTAAGCCAGCGCTGTTTCTGTTGATCCGCATCATGCTGCATAACCTTAATGGTTAATCAGATTAATTAGAAAGGCTCTGACCCGAGACCGGCAGACGGATCTCAACCGATGTTCCCCGCTCTTCCTCGCTCCGGATGACGATCCGGCCATTGTGGCTCTCCATGATGCGGTGAACGATCATGATGCCCAGCCCATTGCCGTCCGGCTTGGTGGTATGGAAGGGTTCCCCAATCCGCCGAAGCACGTCCTCCGTCATGCCGGAGCCGTTATCCGTAAAGGTCACGCGCTGATATTCATCCTCCACATCCATCTGAATGTGAATGTTTCCGCCATACGGCAGGGCCTCCATCGCATTTTTCAAGATATTGAGAAAAACTTGCTTGATCTGGTTCCGGTCGCATAGAATCGTTGCATTCCGGCCGAAACATTGAGTCATCTTTATGCCGCCAAGGCTTGCCTGAATGGCAAACAAATGAAGCACTTCCTCCAGAATCTCGCCGCAATTCTCAAGCTTAAACACAGCCGCCTGGGGCTTGCCCAGGATCATGAATTCCCCTACCATCAGATTGGCCCGCTCCAGCTCGGACATGATCAGGTCATAGTGCCGGAGAGCGGCATCCTTATTGGCCAGCTGAAGCATTCCTTTTACCGTCGTGAGGGGATTGCGGACTTCATGGGCGATGCTGACGGCAACCTGGCCGGCAAACACCAGCTTCTCCGTATTCCGCAGCACTTCCTCCGTACGCTTCATCTCCGTAATGTCGCGCAGGGAGCCCACGACCCGCATAAGCTGCCCTTCCCGGTCAGACACCGGCTGAACATCCAGGATATAGTGGTGCATGCTTCCGAATAACTCAAGGGACAGCTCTTCTCCTATGCAAATCTCCTGTCCGTGTATCACCCGCTCATAATACTCGCCAATCGGCTTGATGCCGAACACCGGGCGGCCCACGTATTTCGTCCGGTCACGGTCACCGGCATCCGGGGACAGCAGGCTTACGCTGGTTTCGTTCATCTGCAGGATCTGGCCCTCCGCATCGGTGATGATCACGCCGTAATGCTTCGTTCCCAGCAGCACCTGGTTCAAGGTTTGCAGCTGCGTGTTCTGTTTGCGGGTCACCATCTCCCGTTCCAGGGAATCGGCCATCGTGCAGAGCAAGGCATATAAATGCGGGTGAACAAACTCCTTGTTCGTCATTAGGGAGATCGTCCCTATGATCGCCTTCCCGTCTTCGCCGTGAAAGGGAGCCGAATAACAGGCCATGCGGTGAAGAATGTGATGAAAATGATCTTCTCCTATCAACGTAAACGGCCGTTTGTACCGAAGGCACAGATCTATCGAGCTGGGGCCGTCTTCTTGGGAATACCCGCTGCCCTCCATGATGCCCAAATAACGGGCCGTTTCTATGATGGTCGGGTCCCCCTCCATATCAAGAATGAAGCCCTCGTTATCCGTCATCGTAATCACGACAGGGTTCCCGGATCCGGAGGAAAGGAATTTATTCACGAAGACTTGGATCACTTCGATATATTCGTTATATTTGGCACGCCTTGCAGCCAGTGCTTCAGCATTCAATCGATAAGTATGTGTTGGAAGAAGCTCCGGGTTCATCCCCTTGTCTATACACTGCTGCTTTGCTTGTTGAATGATCTCCTGATCGGTTATCACACCAAATCGATTGTTCAAAATCACATACCCCTTTTTATCATACTGCCACTTTCATGTCACATATGTTTATTCTAACACTTTTATCGGCAAATGGAGCCCAACCGTAAACTTAATGAGCATGCGAATATGCAGCCTTCATCTTATCATGGGAAAGAGCTCTATATCTCCCTCCTTTTTATGTAACTATTTACAGGAAATATCCGTTTAGACTATAAAGGAGATGAGAATCCATGTTCAAACGTCATGCAGCTTATTACGGCTTCGCTCTTGCTCTTCTGATTCTTGTAACAGCCTGTTCGAGCACCTCATCCAAAGCGCCGGCTTCGTCGCCCTCCGAAACTGCGAAGAGTGCAGTGACGGACCATGAAAGTCCGGCGGAGCGCGTATTATCATTGTTCGAAGGAGAGGACATGAGTGCCGAGGATAAAGCCACGAACATGCTGGCTCACTTGGAGGGCATGGACTGGAAGGAATATAACCGCCTGAGCAGCGGCAAAACGCTGGAAACGCTGGAGCTGCTGTATACCCACCGGTCCCTCATCCAGCCCGAGCATTATACGAGCCTGTTCCTCGCAACAACGAATCTCGACGGTGCCTCTGCCGAGCAATATGCCGCCATCGTCGGTGAATTGTTTACGAAAGACAGGGAGGGCGTGGTGCAGGCACTTGCTGATTTGGGTGACGAAGCAAGTAAGCAAAGCGTCATCTCAAGCATAGCGTACCATCTCGGTTACCAGGATGTTGCCCAAGTGAAACAAGAAATCCATCAGTGGCAAACGAACAAGGTGCTACATGATGCCGAGAAGGACGTCATCGCCTCCCTTATAGCGGCACTCGACAATCCATAAATGCAAAAATAGAGCTGACCCCGAATGGAATCGGGGTCAGCTCTATCACTCGTTATCGTTAAAGACATCCTTATTGATTCAACAGGAACTCTTCTCCCGCAATGCCCGGCGATGTCATGTGGTAAGGATCCAGAATGACCAGAATCTGCTCCTCTGTCAAAAGCCCCTGTTCCAGGATGATCTCCTTGATGCTTTGACCTGTCTTCTGCGCTTCCTTTACCAGCCTGGAGGCTACGTCATAGCCCAAATGCGGGTTCAATGCCGTAATGATGCCATAGCTGTTATCCACGAAGTATTTGCAGCGTTCCTTATTGGCTGTAAGATCAACCATCAGATTCTTGTAGAACACGTCCATGCCGTTCTTCAGGATTTTCAGGGAGTGCATCAGATTGTTGGCGGCGACCGGAACCATGACGTTAAGCTCGAATTGCCCGGCTTCGCAAGCCAAACTGATCGTATGGTCATTGCCGATGACCTGGAACGACACCTGGTTCATGACCTCCGCCATCACGGGATTGACCTTGCCCGGCATGATCGACGAGCCCGGCTGTCTCGGAGGCACGTTCAGCTCGTTCAAGCCGGCTCTCGGTCCGGAAGCCATCAGGCGGATGTCGTTGCACATTTTCGAGAAGTTCACCGCACACACTTTGAGCGCAGCCGACAATTCCATGTAAGCATCCGTGTTCTGGGTGGCATCCACCAAATCCTCGGCTTGCTTCAGGGAGAAACCTGTCTGCTCAATCAAATGCTGGACGACGCTCTGCATATAGTCCGGCGTTGCATTTAATCCCGTGCCTACGGCCGTCGCGCCCATATTGACAACCAATAACCCTTGCGCTGCCCGCTCGATGCGGTGGATGTCCCTTGTCAGCACGTTGGCATAAGCCCCGAACTCTTGTCCAAGCCGGATCGGTACCGCATCCTGCAGATGCGTGCGTCCCATCTTGATGACATCGTCGAATTCCTTGGCCTTGTCCTGAATGCCGGCGACCAAGGTCCGGAACACGCCAAGGAGATCCTGGGTCAGACGGTACGACGCAATGCGGATCGCCGTCGGAATGGCATCGTTCGTGGATTGCGACATATTGACATGATTATTAGGATTGCAGTAGAAATACTCGGCCTTCTGTTTTCCCAAAATCTCCAGCGCCCGGTTCGCCAATACCTCATTCATGTTCATATTGATCGAAGTGCCCGCCCCGCCCTGAATGGAATCGACAATGAATTCGGAACGGAGATTCCCTGCGATGATCTCGTCTGCCGCCTCTATAATGGCGCTGCCTATCTTTTTCGGCAGCAGGCCAAGTTCCATATTAGCCAGCGCGGCCGCTTTCTTTACTTCTCCGAGAGCCGAGATGAGCTCGGCATGAATGGGCACCCCGCTGATCGGAAAATTCTCTACCGCCCGGACCGTATTGATGCCGTAATAGGCATCTGCAGGAAGCTGCTTTTCCCCCAGAAAATCTTTCTCCACTCGATACTGCATATCCATGGACAACATCACCATCGCCTTTTGATTATTTTGTATCATGCTTGTCACCTGTTATCATCCAGCTTGCCCGGATATATACAGAATTCTGCCTACTAACTTGAAATCCTCTATAGCTTACGCGTTTTGTTAGGGAATATTGAATAATATGTGTGATTGCGCAAAAAATGAGGCTTTCTCTAAGTATAATTACCCAGAAAAAGCCCCTCTTACCCCAAACGGCTTGATTTCCATTGACGTCCGTCACGATGGATGGTTACAAACTCTAAGCCATGGAGGTCTTCCTATGCACCGGGAAGCCTAACGAAATCACAGCGCCTCCCTCTTGGCGATTCCCCGCCGTGATCAGGCCCCCGCAGCGCTCCACGATGGCCCGGGCAATCGCCAAACCGAGTCCCGTCTCCCCGTTCTTGCCCTTCACAAACCGATGGAACAGATAAGGCAGCAGCTCCTCGGAGATCCCTTCGCCGTCATCGGATACGGTGAGCACCACCCGACCTTTTTGGAGACCGGCTTGAATGTAAATATGCTTGCTTGCATGCCTCGCCCCGTTCGAAACGATGTTCAGCAGCGCCTGCAGCAGCTTATCCCGGTCGGCATACACCGTTAACGATTCGTTATCCCCGTACGAAAGATGCACGAACAGCCCTTTTTTCACCAGAACCGGATTGATCCTCTCGATCGTTTCCTCTACAAGCTCTTTCATATTGACTTCTGCGGCCTTGAAAATATCATCTTCGCTGTCCAGCTTGGCCAGCAGCGTCATCTCGGTCACGATATTTCTCATCCGGCCGCTCTCGCTCATAATGATATCGAGCCCTTTGCGAATATCCTCCCCTTCGAATATGCCGTCCCGGATTCCCTCCGCATATCCGGATATGGACATGAGCGGCGACTTCAGCTCGTGCGAAGCATTCTGGAAAAATTGTTTCTGCACATGATTGTACCGCTCCAGCTCACCGGCCATTTCGTAGACGGACTCTGCCACGGCGCCGAGCTCCCCGCTTGCCGACACGCGCCGGACTTCGGAGAATTGGCGCTCCTTCACCTTCTTCAATTCTTCCCGCAGATGCATCAGCGGCTTAATCAGCCGCTTGGTGATGAATAGGCTTAAGATCACCATGACCACGGCCCCTGCGCCGAATACGAGCATCAAGCGCCCCAGCAGCGCTTGCTCAATCGCCTTGATTTTGCTCACTGGCGTAATCAGCGTCATCGTCCCTTGGGGAACCGCCGTAACCTCGGTTAGGAATTGCCCGTCCACCGATGAGGATTTAAACGAAGCTATGCTATCGGGTCTGGCTGCTGCTATGCCCATGTACTGGGCGGTAGGGGTTACAGGAGTCGAGCGAACTATATTCCCTTGGCTGTCCTGAATAATAACGCCTACCTCGGCAACCTGCGCAGAGGCAAACCCGCTAACGGTCAAAGGCTCGCTCTCGATAGGGATGCTCTGTGCAGCCGCTGTTTCCAGCTTTGCCGTTAGCGCCGCCCCAATGGACTGCATGTCCTTTCTTTGCGTGCCGATAAAGTGGTCCAGCAGCACATAATGAATGACGACGGCCGTCACGGACAGCACGAGTATAAGCGACAAAGC
Source organism: Priestia sp. BR_2 (assembly GCF_041954005.1). NCBI lineage: Bacteria > Bacillati > Bacillota > Bacilli > Caryophanales > Bacillaceae > Priestia > Priestia sp. BR_2. Next base: position 90,117 of record NZ_JAVFHM010000305.1, read on the forward strand.
GAACGCAAGATTGATCTGATGGACCAGCTTCATATCGATGATTCCTCCCCATCCGTTCTCATTCGGTATCCATGTCCCCATATGGCCTCGATCGGCAGCTGCTCCACTTTCTTGCGCAGCCGTTTAATGAGATGGTCAACCGCCCGGTCGCTCCCAAAATAATCGTCCCCCCATACGGAGGTCAGCAGTTCGTCCCTGGTAAACGCACGGTTCGGATGCTCGGCAAACACTCTCAGCATCTCGAATTCTTTGTTGGTCATATCCACTTCTTCCCCGTTCCAGAACACGCGCCTCTCCTCCAGCAGTAACTGAAGCCGCCCATTGCTAAGCTCCGGGGAAGCGGCCGCAAGCCGCGGGACATTCTCCGCTCGGTTGAATTTGTACCAACGGCTCAGCTGCCGTTTGATTCGGGCGACCAGCTCGCGAGGGCTGAACGGCTTGACCATATAGTCGTCGCTTCCCAGCTCAAGCCCCAATATTTTATCCACCTCGCTGTCCTTGGCCGAGATCATGATGATCGGGACCTCGGCTTCCGCGCGGATCCGCCGACACAATTCGAAACCGTCCATGCCGGGCAGCATAATATCGAGCACCCACATATCCGGCGGATTCGTTCTCCACATGTCCCAGCCTTCCTCCGCCGTGCCAAGGCCCACCGTCCGGTAACCCTCCTTGCGCAAATAAGCCTCCACCAAATTTCGTATATGCAAATCGTCATCCACAACGGCGATGAGATAGGTTTGGTTCATATCATTACCTCCGAGCTTCATCTCCTCTTTAGTATACCAATCGGCACAAAGCGAATGGGGAATGCCATTGTTTTTCCACAAATACACCAATGTTCTGCCAATGCTGATTCGTACACTGGGTACTGTAAGACAAACCAACCCCGATAAGGAGTGTTAATACGATGAAACACAAACTATTTGGCAAGCTCGCCCTATCCGCTGCCCTTCTTGGAACAGCAGCTCTTCCCGTCCATGCCTCGGGTGCCGAAACCCCAGCCGTTGCACCGAACCAAACAGGTAAAAGCGCGCCCGTTGCTACCACGGCAACCATTTCCGTTATGCCGAATCCGTTGGAATTGGCTGAAAAATACGCGCCGGAAACGGTTCAAGACTGGAAGGATACGCTGGCGAAATACGGGAAGCTTGCCGGAACCGAGGGAACCTTCTTTTTCTCGGAGGCCGCGGCTGTCACTGCAGATAACGGCAAGGTAAAGCCGATCGCGGCAGAAGGCGAATTCGGAATATCCATTGCCGTGAAGGCTGTCCCGGCTGAAGCTGTCAAGGGATTCGTGGACAGTGGCGATATCAAGGATATACAGATTACCAAGATCAAGGAGCTTGCCCCTCTCGAAAGTACCGCCATCAAAGCAGGGGAAGCCGTGAAAACTGATGCCGGCACCGGGAGACACGACGTGATCCGTTTCGAGACAGCCAGCGTGAAGGCAGTGAAGCTCAGCGATGCAGAAAGTTTGGAAGTGAAGATCGACGATGAGGATCTGGCGTTTATCCATGCCAGAATCGACCTCTTCAAAGCGATGGATTCCAAGGACGCCGATGCCATTAAAAAAGCGCTGGCGAAACTGCTGGACCAATACAAGGCACAGATTGCCAAGCTGGAAGCTGAAGCGAAGTAACGTCGATGCGAGACCGTACATGACAGTGCGAGCCCAGCGTACTTAACCGAAAACAAGCCCTGCCGGTGCCGCGGCAGGGCTTGTTTTTAGCATAGGCTTACGTTTTTTTGGCCATTGTCTTCATCAGTTTCACCGCCGAGCGCACGCGGGGACGCTTCAAATGCTCCTCCACGTAGCGGTAATCCGTCAGGATCACCTTGGCATCCCGCAAACCGTAAGCAAAATCATCATCAAACAGCAGGCGGTACTCCCATACCCGCTTCTCCCAATTCGGAATATTCGCCAGCATCCATTCATCCTCCGCCCCCGGGTGAACGTACGTTTCGCTGACCCCTTCGGGGAGTCTGTACAGCTTATCGATCAGCGACTGCTTGAAGCTCTCGTAGGTCTCTCCCTCGACGACGGGAAACGGATGCGAGAGCAGATAATCCGGGATCGGCACGCCGAACGTATCGGCCAGGCTGGAGGCAAGCGCCACCGGCCGCTCGATATTCGGCAGCGTGCTGAGCAGCGGATCCTCCGGGTGAATATAGCGAAACAAGCGCGCGGGGAGGCGCCAGCGGGAAGTCTTCCACAACATCTGCGGAATAAGGCTCCGCCCCGTTTCCATCCCGTAAAGGCTGCCCATGTGGTTATCCGCATGGCTGATGCGGATGCCGGCCTTCTTCGCCAGCCGGTATTGCGCCTCCAGCTCTTTTAGCACGGCGCCCGTCTCCGCCCCCCGTTCAAACTCCTGAACCGTCCGGTATTGATGACCGCTAGCGTCATGCAACGAAGAATGACCGGTCAAGCTCTTCCACCGCAAAGCTTCGAATTCGCTCGTCAAGGTGAGATGCAGCCCCACATTGGGTTGGCGACGGCGTGCGGCCCAGGAGGCTGCCTCCTCAAAGCCGGGGGCCACGGTCATGATGGTCGCCGATGAAACTTTATTCTCCTCCAGCAGATGCCGGATCGCCTCATTCATGGCCTTGCTCTGTCCGAAATCGTCACAGTTGATGATCAGTCTTCGCTCCATGGTCATGCCCGCCTCCTATGGATTTTGAGAATTCGATTTTGGTTGCATACGACAGCACGAAGGAAATGGCCAACAGGCATAAGGGAACGACACTGATTAAGTACCGAAAGGTCGATTCCGGATCGCTTCCCGGGTTGTCACCGCTCTCATATCCGAATATCATGCCTACGACAAAAAACGCCAGGGCGGAGATCAATCCGCTGGAACGGGTAATAAACCCGCTGACCGCCGTATAAATCCCTTCTCTGCGAAGCCCTGTCCGCTCCGCATCCTCATCGATGATGTTGCCGCTAACCATGGCCGGCGTAACCAGAAATCCCGCCAGACCGAACCCTACCCCGATCCCTGCCAGAATGCCGCTCATCAGATCATAGCCAAACCACAGAGGGATGACGGATAACCCATATATCCCTAGCGACAAACGCCATGCCTTCACGCCGTCCATCCTGCGGATCATCCAGTACCACACGAACACCAAGGGGATGACGGATACAAACACGGCCGCCAGCAGAATCGACACTTGATTGTCCGGGATGCGGAGCACGTATTTTGCGTAAAAAGGGATCGTGGAGCTTATCAGCCCATTCACCGTCTGGGCAAAAGAATTGGAGATGTTGAACACCCAGAACTTCTTGTTTCGCAGCGTTTCACGAAACGCGTGGACAAGCTTGAGCGGCTCGCTTGCGCTGTACGCCTCTTCCTCGCGGACGCTCATCATGCACAGGAACATGAACACGCCGAACAGCAGCGCGTACAGAATCGCCATGTTCGAAAATCCCATGGCGTCATAGATGATCGGAGTCAGCGCAGTACCGATCAACAATGCCACCACTTGATAGCCCTGCTGGATGGCCGAGGCCTTCGCCCGGATGCGGTCTCCGCGGAACAGTTCGGGGAACAGCGCCCCATAATTGACCCATAATACGGTTGCCACGGCTTCATACAGGATAAGGGCAACCAAAAACCACATAAACAGTCCGTTCTCAGACAATCCTTCCGGCGGCGAGAACACGAGCACGAAGGTCAGCATGAAGAGCGGAATCGCCCCGAATACCCACGGCCTGCGCCGTCCCAGCCTGGTTCTGGTGCGATCGGACCAATACCCCATGAGCGGATTGTTTACCGCATCCCAGATCAGAAATACGGTTCGTGCCAGAGATGCCAGCCCTATGCCAAGACCCAAGGTATCGACGTAGAAAAAGATGTAAAAGGAGCTGAACGCCTGACTCGGAACCATCATGGCAAACATGCCCAGCGAAAATGAATACGGCGAATTCACCCAACTGCGCTTCATCCGTTTCCCTCCATCCGTCATGGACGATTTTGTTGTACAGTATTCGGCATGCGAAGGGAATATACCTGCGCAAACGAAGGCTTAGGTAATCTCGTCTATAGATTGGAGAAAAAGCCATGATCCAGACTTGGAAATGGACGTATATACATATTTTAGGCTCCGTGGTCGGAGCAGATATCGCCGATCCCAAAATCGAACATATCCATACCGCCTTTGCGATCATTGCCATCGGCTTGTTACAGAAGCTTGCCTCGATCCTGCTTGTGAAGAGCCGGCGCATCGGCAAGTGGATTACAATCGAACCGCTGATTGTCGTTAAAGACGGGCAGTTCATTTATCCGAATATGAAAAAAGCACGTTACTCCATCGATAACATTTTGCAAATGCTGCGCAAGGAACAGATCTTCGATATGGCGGAAGTCGATATGGCGGTGCTGGAGCCGAGCGGTGCCTTATCCATCCTGAAAAAGATCGAGAAGACCGCCGTCACGCTGGAGGACCTGAAGTTAAAGCGGCAGAATGTCGGCCTGTCCTACGCCGTCGTCAAAGAAGGACTCATTCAAACGATTACCCTCCAAAAATTAAACCTTACCGGAGAATGGCTGGAGACTCAGCTGGGTGAGCGGGGAATCCCCCTTGATCAAGTATTCTTCGCTTCACTCGATGAACAGAAGCGTTTAAATATCACCATTTACGATAAGGAAATTCCGCTCCCTCCCTTGTATCATTAAGGATCCCGAAAGAAGCCTGGCGCTGCCGCCAGGCTTTCTTCCCGTTCATGACTTATTGAAGAACGATTTTGATGGCATTGCCGATTGGCGGCAGACTCTTGGTTAATACCGGGCCGTAGTAGCCGATAATTTCCGCATCGTCAGCCAAGTCGCTCGTTTTCAAGGCTTTGCCGTCTTTATTCACGACAACCGTCTCGGGCGTCAGATTTAGGACGACTTCATTGGGGGATTGTTCCGTCAACCCTTTGCCCTTGATCGTTACGCGCAGGTTGCCGCCATCCGCATTGATGTCGGTGATGGCGCCGGCCGTAGCCAACTGCTCCGTTTCTTCCTTGTCGGACTTCACGCTGATTTCGTAAGCATACGTTTGAGGAGGCAGGCTCATCGTCATCGCCAGGCTGTGCACCGCTTCGATCTTCATGCCTTTTGCAAGATCCTTAAGCTCGATCTTCTTGCCTTCCGCATCGCGGATGACCGTGTTCTCATCCACGTTCAGCACGATTCCTTCGGTGCCCGTACCGTTAATATGAACGGCTTTGCGTTCTTCGTTATGGATAACTTCCGTGATGGTTCCAACCACGGTTTCCTTCTTAACCTCTTCCTCGGACGTGATGTTTACCTTCGTTCCATCAACCGCGACGTTAACCTGGAGCACTTCGCTGAAGAAGCTCGCAGGAACATACAGCGTGCCTTTTACGTTCACCGGAGCAGCGCCGAGGGACTTATACATTTTGTTAACCGCATACTGGTCTTTGCCCGTTTGCACGAGGGTCCAGATCGGCGATCCCGGTTGGGTTAGCTCCGCAGAGCGGTCCTGTTGATTCCACTCCAGTTCGAATCCGAGCGCCTCGGATACGCTGCGCAGCGGGATCATGACCTGCTTCGCGCCGGCATTCATGAATCCGGCTCCAGCCACTTCCTTGCCGTTGACCAGCACACCATAATCAATGACCGCCGAGATCACCACCGGCTTCTGTTCCTGAATGTCCCCGGTTTGGGGTGCCGCATAAGCCGCTGCGCCACCGGAAACTGCCATGGCGGCAACCATCAGCGTGGCTGCTTGCTTCTTCCATTGTTTGTTCATGTTCATCATCCTTTCTAGGTGCCTTAGATTATCATGTACAACTATACTGACGGGCGTATCTGCCAAATGTTGCATTGAAATCCAAAGTCCAAGGGCCGAACATAAACCAAAAAGCCGTTCCGGGCGGCTTTTCCAAGCTCCCGAAACGGCTTTTGCACTGTGCATGAATATATCATTTAGCGTTGTATAAATAGCGGGTCCACAAAGCTTCGGCAATACTCCTCCGCAATCTGTTCCGCGCTGTATCCCATATCGCGCATGTACAGAATAATATCGGCCCGCGGCAGGGATGCAAGCATCACGGAGGTGAACAGAGGATCCAGGGGCATCAGTTCCCCCTGCTCCGCCGCAAGCTCCAGCAGACGCTTGATCTGTGAGCGCAAATACGTGAAGGGCGGGTTCTCGCACATAATATTCTTGGATTCCTCCAGACGGTCAGAGGTCAGCATCACCCTGAGCCACTCCAAATCCTCGTTGAAATGCAGAATCACCTTCGTCATTACCGTCCGAAGCTGGTGTGCTACCGTTTCGCCTTCGCTATTGCGAAGATAAACGTCCAGCCCTTCCATAAACCGGTCGATCTTGGCTTCCATCAGCGTGAAGCAAATCTTGCTCTTGCTGGGATACCGGCGGTATAGGGTGCCTTGACCGATCCCCGCCGTTTTGGCCACCTGATGCATGGAGACGTCCTCGACTCCGTATTTGTTAAATAAGGCCTGAGCCGTATCCAAAATCTTTTGACCCAACTCGTCATTCTCTTTCGGCAATGCACGCATCCCTTTCTAATTAAACAAACGGGAACCTTATGCGGCAGACTGTTTTTCTTCAACGGGTGAAGACGTACGTTTAACAAATAAGCCCAGCACGAAAGCGATGATTGCAAGAACAAGTCCGATTACGAAAGCATTATGAAGACCGGCAACCATGCTTTGCACCGGATTGAGATCCCCGGTTGTTTCAACGTAATTTTTAGCACCTGCAGTCATGATGCTGATAAAGAGCGCCATACCGACAGCTCCCGCCACCTGCTGCAGCGTATTCATGATCGCCGTTCCGTGCGGATACAGCAAGCGCGGCAGCTGGTTCAAAGCCGTGGTTTGGGCCGGCATCATAACCATTGAAATCCCTATCATCATCATAACATGAAGGAAGATGACATAACCACCCGTCCATGCAGCGTCGATGCGCGAAAACAGGAAGATGGCGATGCTCAGCAGCGCCAAGCCGGGAATAATCAGAACGCGCGGTCCGAATTTATCGAACAGTTTCCCTGTAATCGGCGCCATCAATCCGTTGATGATCCCGCCCGGCATCATGACCAGACCCGCCGATAGCGCAGTCAAACCCAGAGCGTTCTGCAGGAACAGCGGCAGCATGATCATGGTGGAGAACATGCTCATCATAAGTACCAGCATCAGCACGGTCACGAGGGAGAACATCGGAAATTTGAAGGTACGCAGATCCAGCATCGGTTCCTCCATCTTCAGCTGGCGCCATACGAAGAGCAGCAAGCTGATAGCCCCGGCCGTAATGCACCATATGACCTTCGGATCAGACCAGGTACCTTCGCCGGCACTGCTGAATCCATATACGATTCCCCCGAAACCGATGGTAGACAGAATAATCGAAATGTAATCGACTTTCGGCTTGGTCAGTTCCGATACGTTCTTCAGGAACACCGCGGCAAACACGATGGAGAACGCAGCAAGCGGAATGACCAGGTAGAACAACCAGCGCCAGTTCAGCGCATCCACGATCAAACCGGAAAGCGTCGGCCCGATCGCCGGTGCCGTCATGATGACCAGACCGATCATTCCCATTGCGGCTCCGCGATTCTGAGGCGGATAAATGCTAAGTATGGTGTTCATCAGAACCGGCAGCATAAGCCCCGTTCCGACGGCTTGCAGAATACGGCCTACCAGCAGCACCCCGAATACCGGCGAGAAGCCGCATATAATCGTACCTATCAGGAATAGCGACATAGCGCCAATAAACATCTGTCTTGTCGTGAACCAAAGCTGCAGCAGCGCCGTGACCGGCACCAGAATACCGACAACCAGCATGTAAGATGTGGAAAGCCACTGCACCGTCGACTCCCCAATGCCAAACTGCTCCATCAAGCTTGGGAAAGCGATGTTCAGCAATGTCTCATTCAAGATGGACACGAACGCTCCGATAATCAGTGCGGCAACGATCGGCCCTCTTTTTATTTTACTTAAATCAATCTTGGCCGAACTTGGCCCCACTCCCATATCCAAGACCTTATCCTCCCTGTCTTTTGTCTATACGGACAATTGTCCGGTAACGCGTTTTTTATTCTAACGGACAATTGTCCGCAGGTCAACTGAAAATTTTCATTAAATTTTCAAATTCGTCCGCCCAGATGAAGCCCGCGGCGTTTTCCGCTGCCATAAGCAGCTGAAGCAAGCAGGATTCGGCCATTCATAATAAAAGGATCCGCCCCAATCGAGACTAGGGCAGATCCTTTTCTATGCACATTTCGACTTTAGGTTCGCTTTGCCCCGAAAGACCCTTGGCATTTCCTAAATGCAAGTGTCCTAATAGGTCACTCCGCTGCGCGCAAGTCAGTCCCTGAAAACGCTAAGCATTCAGTGCAATCTTTTCTTTGTACACTTTGGCCCAGCCTTCCAAGTTGTTCGTTACGATCCAGAGTTCAGGATACTGGGCAAGGGATGCCAATACCGCCTCGTCATCCGGCGTCCAGACGATGAGCTGAATCCCCCGCTTGCGCGCTTCCTCCATAAACGAAGGGGTCACGTATACATATTTGACGGACACATAGCGAGCGCCGATCTGTTCCAGATAAGGAAAGACCGATGGCGTCGCCCCGTAAATCACAAGCCCCAGCTCGATGTCAGGATCAAGGGAACGGGCCCGTTCAATCGAATAATGATCGAAGGAGGTCAGGAATACCTGCTTCTCCATGCCCGTATCCTTGATCACGTCAATAACCTTCTGTTCCAAACCGGGGTAAGCGTCCCCCATCTGCTTCAGCTCGATGTCAACGATCATCCGATCCTTGGCAAAAAGCAGCGCTTCCTCCAGCGTGGGGATGACTTCCCCCCGGCCTGCATCCAGCTTGCGTATTTCCTCCAGCGTGAAGGCATTGATCGCTCCGGTTCCGTCGGTCGTCCGGTTAACCGTGGGATCGTGAATCACGACAGGCACGCCGTCCTTCGTCAGCTGGACATCCAGCTCCAGGTGCGAGAAGCTAAGCTCCAGCGCTTTCCGAAAGCCCAGCATCGTGTTCTCCGGATATTTGAGCGGATACCCTCGATGGGCCAATCCACGTACTTCCATGTGCCATTCCCTCCATATATAAGTCGATTGACGGCCTCGATCACACTGCCACCGCAAGAGGACGGACTAACGCAATCGAAATGCCGTTTGCAGCTCTATAGGTTTGTTCGCCGCGGGCTTCCCGATCCCTGCTGCGCACAGCAAGAATTAGCTTGATGTCCTTCGCTCGAACAAAGAGACGGTATGGCGGTGTATCCTTGCCCACCGTCTCCACACCGTCCTGAATTCCGCATCATATGGTGTATGCGGTTATTTAAACGTCGAGTTCGCCATCGCGGCCACGATATGCTTCTGCATCACCGTAAAGACCAGCACGATCGGGATGATCGCCATGACGCTGGACGCCATAATGACGTTGAAGAACATCGCTTCATTCCCGGCGATGGAATCCCGCAGCATCGCAATACCGACCGTAAGCACGCGCATGTCGTTGTTGTTGGTCATGATCAGCGGCCAGAAATACGAGTTCCAGGACGAGATGAAGATCAACACGCCCATGGTGACGATCGTCGGCATCGCCATCGGGAACAATAGCTTGTACAGAATGGAGAATCGGCCGGCTCCATCCACGCGCGCCGCTTCCAGCACGTCGTTGTTAATCGATTTGAACGCCTGCCGGAGCAGGAATATCGCATAGGCGGACGCCCCGTGAGGCACGATGAGCGCCCAGAAGGTATTCAACCAATCGAGCTTGGACATCATGACGTACACGGGAACGAAAATTACCTGTTCCGGCACGATCAACGCGGCAAGCACCAACAGAAACAGCGCGTCCCGTCCCCAGAACTTCCCCTTCGCGAATGCATAAGCGGCCATGAGCGCCACGTTCAACTGCAAAATAATGGTTCCGACCGCCATGAGCAAGGTATTGCCGAAGAACCGCGCGTAAGGGATAACCCGGAAGGCTTCGGCAAAGTTCTGCCAGGCAAAGGTTTCAGGCCAGAATGTAGGAACGGCCATCCGCATCTCAGACTGCGTCTTGAGCGCGCTGATCAGCAGCCAGTACACCGGAAAGAACATGACGAGGGTCACGATCACGGCCCCGATTACGCGGAGCGTCATTATGGTCTTTCGGTTCTTGGCGGATCCAGCCATATAATTATCCTTCATAGTGCACCTTCTTCCTGCTGACCACCCATTGTACCAATGTTAACAGCAATATGATGACGAACAGAATCATGACAAGCGCCGAGGCTCTTCCCGTTTTGAATTCATCAAAGGCCATCGTATAGATCCAGTACACGATCGCATTCGTTGCCTTGAGCGGACCGCCGCCCGTCATGACGTCGATCGACTGGAATACCTGCATGGAGGAGATAAAGCTGGTGATGACCAGAAACAGGGTCATCGGCGACAAGAGCGGCAGCGTAATGTTGCGGAACTGCCGGAACTTGCTGGCCCCATCAATGGAGGCCGCCTCGTAATACTCGGCCGGAATTCCGCGCATGCCTGCAATAAAGAGGATCATCGCAAACCCGACGCCCTTCCAGACCGAAACGGCAACCAGCGCCGGCAATGCCGTCGAAGGGTTGGTCAGCCATTCGACCGGCTCCATGCCGAACCAGGAAACAATGGAATTCAGTAACCCGTATTGTCCATTGTAAATCCATGTAAATACCATGGCCGCGACTACCATCGAGATGTAATAGGGCATAAAAACGACGCCGCGCAAGAAACCGAACAACCTTGACGATGACACGTTGAGCAGCAAGGCCAGCAGCAGCCCGATGACAAGCGTGAATACAACGTCCATGACGGTATACAAGAACGTGACCTTCAAGGAGTGATAGAAATCCGAGTTCGACAGCAAGCGCGTATAGTTATCGACGCCCACGAATTTCTTCACGGGACGGGTCATGTTCCAATTCGTGAAGCTGATGTAGATGGAATAACCCAGCGGATAATACAGGAACACGCCCATAAACAGCAAGGCCGGAACTGCGAACGAGAAGTCCTTCCACTTCTCGATCAACGTATGAGACATCCGTTTAGAGACCGAAGCGGTCGCCCGATCGGACGCCGCCTTGGTCATTGCTTTATTGGTCTCCATAGGCATCACTCATAGTCAGCCAGAATATCGTTGATCTTCTTGGCTGCATCCTGCATAAGTGGTATAGGATCTTTTTTGTTCAATACCATTTCCCCGATGACTTCTTTGTAGACTTCGCTGAATTCAGGATAAGCCGGATGCTGCAGACGCGGCGTTACTTCGTCGAAGTGCTCGTATACCGCTCTATACTGCGGCCATCTTTCGAAATATTGATCGCCTTCTTCAGACTCGATTGCGGATTTTCTTGTCGGCAGGTATCCTACGGATTCAGCCCACTTAATGTTATGCTCCGCCGAAGTCATGAACTCGATGAATTTCCAAGCCGCTTCTTTCTCCAGATCCTCGGCGCCGTCCATCATGACGATCCCCGCGCCGCCAATATTGGAGGTCCGCACTTTATCTCCAGGGATAAAGGATACGCCAACCTCAAAGTCCGCATTCTCGCGGTACATCTTGAGCAAAGCCGATGAATGCTGAACCATGGCGATTTCGCCGTTCAGGAACATCTGGCGCATATTGTCGGAAGCTCCTTTACCGAAGCCCATATGCATGCTGCCTTCATTTTGCCATTTGTAGAAATTCTGGAGGTACCGGAGAGAATCCTCGGTCTCGACAGCGGAAGCACTCAGGTCCTCCGTCAGGATTTGTCCGCCGCCGTTAATGTTCCACGGATCGTAGTACCACGTATCCCAGCCTGGAACGGAGAAGGCATAACGGGTCGTTTTGTCGCCTTCTTTTTTCGTTACCTTCGCATTAAAGTCATCGATCTCATCCCACTTCTGCGGCGGCTCTACACCCAGCTCGTCCAGCATCGTTTTGTTGTATACAAACACGCTGGTACTGACGATCAGAGGGAATCCATATTGCTTGCCATTGAATGCATATGCATTCAGCATCCCTTTGGCGAAATCGTCCATCTTCACTTCATCGCGCTTAATCCATGGGCCCAAATCAGAGAACACTCCGCTGTCCGCAAAGTTTGGCAAGGACGCAACCTCGACATTCGTAACAGCCGGCACGTCATTCGCAGCCACTGCAGCCGATAATTTTTTGTGAAGATCAGGATAACCGCCTTGGAACACCGGCTCAACCGTGATATGAGGGTATTTCTTCTGGAATTCGGCAATCATGTAGTTCAAGCCTTCAAGCTGGGCATCCGCGTGGGCATGCCAGTATTGGATTTTAACGGGTGTCGTGTCGTTCTTCATATCCATCGAAGCGGCTTCCACGTCATCCAGCGAAACCTCTCCTCCGGCGCTTTCACTTCCACCGCCGCCTCCGCAAGCCGTGGTAATCACCATAAATATGGTCAATAACATTAACAACCATGATTTCTTTTTCATAGATGATCTGTTGTCCCCTTTCGAATCTATTCATCATTCATCATCCAAAATTACCGTCGATCCACTTCATCGAATGCCGGTTGGAACGGCACGCGGATCCCATAGGAACGGGTGAATCCCCATCCAAACAGCCCGCCTATCCCTTAAAAAGCGCACAAAAATAGAGACGTCAAAAGAGCGCAACCTAAGAGCCACCACCTCCTATAAAAGCTAAAGTAGCTGCTACTCGGGTTATCTCATCGTCTCCACCCCTAGCAAATATGTAATTGTGGTTAATCCGTCATTCCTACGGAGACCGTTACGTCCAAAAACGCGTGTCTCCCGTAGATACGAGGTCTGCGCCATTTGCCAGCGCCTCGTCGATTTCTTCTTCGCTTCGTAAAAAACCTCCCACTATGAGCGGACAGTGAATCTCCTTCTTCAGATCGCGGATGACACGAGGCATAAGTCCCGGCATCAATTCCACTTCGTCCGGACGTGCTTGTCCGATCATCTTCACTGCGGTTCCCAAAGCTGTCGTATCGATCGCAAACACGCGCTGTATCGAGCTGATGCCTGCTTGGCGCGAAGCCAATACCGTATTCGTCTTCGTCGTAATGATCCCGTCGATCTTGTACGAATCCGCCAAATACTGCACTGCCGAATTATCCCGGCCGATGCCGCTTACCATTTCCAGATGGACAAACACTTTTTTGCCTGAGGAGTGCAGTCGGTTTACGATATCCCTTAGTTTCATGATGTCGCCTGTCATCAGGTTCACCCGTTCCACCGCGCTGTTCACAGCCGCATCGATCTGTTCCAGCTTGGTAATCGAAGCAATAACGGGAAGACGGCGACTCCCTTGATCTGTCATAAGTGCGTGTCCTCCTTATTATGAACACCTCTTATGATAGAGCTATAAGATCATGCGAGTATTAACGATATGTAAAATCTGTGTTAACGGCCCGCTTCTAGGCTCCTGCATAATGAATACGCTTTCTATTCGGTTAACAACAGATTCTGCTATATCCCTGGTTTGGTGGATTCCCTCCTAGATTCAGGATCATGCCGTCCTGCGAAGTCTTGGATAGCGCTTTCATAATAACTTGTCGAGCTATTTAGTTTCTATCATAGAGGAATTATTTAGCTTGAGTCTATAGCGAAATTTGTTTTATTTTGTCGAATTTAAAAGAATGTCAGCTCAATGTAATATATATCATGGCAGGAAGCTCGTTTTTATGATCGTACTGCGATTACCATCTGCAGGATTCGGGAGGAAGGAATGCCATGACCTCGAAGCTTCAATCGCCCGTTTCTATGACTCAAATGCACGGCTGCTCATAGGAAACGGAACGCGCTGCAGGCCGCCATGGATAAGCCGGCGGCCTGCGCACGTCGTGTGGCTAAACCTCTTTTCCTATATTCTTGCCACCTTCAAAAGATAACGACGCTTGTCCCACCCGCCGCGTGTAATGATGGCTTACGCACGAGGCACCGAGGCGGCTTCCAGATCACGGGCTGTGCGGAGGTTTGGACGCAGGGATCAGCGGGACTCATTTGCTCAGCAAGTGCACGATCATCTTGAGGGTTTCTGCCCTTGATGCCATACTGTCCGGACGGAAGGTGTCATCGCTGTAGCCGTTCACAAAGTCCAATTGGACCGCCTTCAGGATAGACTCTCTGGACCAGTCCGGTATCTCGCTCGCATCCTTAAAGGAGAGCCCATCATCGTATCCAGGCAGCGGGCCATGCACATACTCGTAAGCACGGGTCATCATCGCAGCCAGCTCGGCACGGCTGACCGGACTGTACGGATCAAAGACACTTTCGCTCCGTCCACTGACGATGCCTGAAGCATAAGCCGCCGCCACATCCGCGGCATACCACCGGTCGGCGGGAATGTCATGGAATGGAGGGGAGGCCAGGCCGGGCTTCAGCTGCAAGGAACGGGCAAGCATGGAGGCCGCCTCTGCACGGCTGATCCGACGCTCGGGCGCGAAGGTCGTCTCCGAGCTTCCATTCACCAAGGAAGCCGCAACCGCACCTTCAATAAAAGGCGCCGCCCAGTAATCCTCCGGTACATCCGTGAACGTCATCTCGGATTCCAGCGTTTCATAAACAGCTTTCGCTATTTCCTGTACTACCGGATTTCCGATAGCCTGGGCTTCGTCAAAACGGCTGGTCGTCGTGACTTCGGTCAGTACCGAAATGGCGATTTCCCGGCCTGGCACGAGAAAATATCCGGCATCATGGGTCACGTTCGCATTCTCCCCGGTTTTATGGGCAATCGGTGCATCGGGGAGGGCTGCTCCGAACTTGGTGTCCACCTCCTGGGCTTTCATCCAGTCGATGATCTGATCACGGGAGTTATCGGACAAGAATGAACCTGAATGAATGTAGGCAAGCAGATGGACCAAATCCTCCGCGTCGATATAGTTGTCCTGCTCCGGCGTAGGCGCAGCCGCGAACATTTTCCGTCCCAAATGCATGACATCCAGACCGAGTTCATCCATCAGATTCTGGACCTCATCCAATCCGACCACGTCAATCAGCACGTTCGTCGCCGTATTATCCGATTGGGTGATCATCAGCCTGGCCAAACGTTCGATGGTGACATCCTGCGGAAAAGTTTCCTTTTGCAAGGAGCCGGTTCCGCCTACGACATCTTCCTTCTCAACCTTAACCGTCTCTTCCAGGGTCAGTTTGCCTGCGTCCACTTCCTTCATCAAGCCCGATACAAGCGCCATCTTGATGGTGCTGGCAGGCATATAGGATTGGCGGGATCCCAGAAGCAGCTCCCGGTCGCCGGGTTTGCCGCTTAGATCCTTCAAGCCTACGGAAACCCTGATCCCCTTGTCCTCAGCTTCTCGAATAATGGGATTTACGGCTAACAACAGGGCCGGCCACGTATCCGCCGATACGGCTTCAGCCGGGGCCGGGGTGTCCATCAAGAAGTTATACACTGCCTTGGCCGCACGCTGTACGACCGGGTTGCCCAGTTCCTGGGCTTTGCCCGCATCCTCAGGCTTAGTGACCTTCGTTAATACGGTGACGGCAGCTTCGCGTCCGGGGACGAGGAAATATCCGATGTCATGGCTGACATCGCCCAGTTCCCCGGTTTTGTGAGCAATCGGTTTACCCGGCAGCGCCGCGCCGAATTTGGTCTTCACTTCCTGCGCCTTCATCCAGGCCAGGATCTGATCCCGCGATTTGGCGGTTAAGATCTCGCCGGCATAGATTCTCTCAAGGAGCGTCAGGAGCTCCTCCCCATCCACATAATTATCAGCAGCAGGGGATTTTGCGGGCGTCATCATTTTCCGACCTAACTGCATGGTTTCAAATCCCTGTTCCTCAATGAAAGCGTTAATGCGCTCGAACCCGAGGAGATCAATCAGGGCATTGGTTGCCGTATTGTCGGATTGCGTAATCATCAGTCGCGCTAAAGACTCGATTGTGATATCCAGAGGGAATTTTCCGTCCTTGAGCGAACCGGCTCCGCCTACAACCTGTTCCGGTTGAACCTGAATAGTCTGCTCCAGCGCATACTTCCCTGCTTCGATGTCCTGCATCAGCGCTGTTACGATGGCGATCTTGATCGTGCTGGCAGCATAGTATACATCCGATGATCCCACCTGGATCTTCCCGCCGCCGTATGTACCGCTAAGATCTTGAATGCCGACAGACAGCTCGATGCCATCTTCTGCTGCGGCTTTTACAATAGGCCGAAGAACGGATTCCAACCGGTCCAGGCTGCCGTTTTGCGTTCCGGCTGCCCAAGCCTTGGGGACTTGCCCCAAGGAGATAAACCAAGTCGTCGTGAATAAGATAAATGCAAGCGTGCTCTTGAAAAGGACTCCGGTTAATCTGGACATGCTAATCACTCCTCATAATTTTGTGTAATATATAATTACATAATAACTCTTTAATCGACTATAATTATAGTCCAATGTAGGGTATATTTACATAAATTAAATGTATTCAACAAAAATATTATGAGTATAGCCGTATTATGTCAGTTATAGTAACATAAATTTCTAGTTTCATTATAGAAATATAAAAACCCGAATTCCGGAAGCGGAATTCGGGTCGATGAATATAGAGAGCACTAGCTATTCGAACAAAGGAACCTTCGGGTCCTTCCCGTTACAGTGAACCAGCATCGCGTGCAGCTGCCCCCTGTGGTGATACAGGTGCGCCACGATTTCGAGCAGCCATTCGTACCTCGAATAGGTGACGCCCCAATAAGAGGTCATCTCCTGATGAAGCTCCTCTTCCGTCATTTCTCGGAACGCCTGCTCCAGATATGAATAGTTGCTCAATAACTCCGCCTGTATGTCCTTCAGGTTATTTAACGACACGCCTGCGTAATAGGCGCTCATCTCCTCTTGGGTGGCTCCTCCGGATATATGAAAATCGGCCCGGCAGATGACGGCGATATGCTTGAGCAGCTCTCCGACCGAATGTTTGCCTTCCGTCGGCTTGACGAGCAAATCCCGTTCATCCAGCTTATCGATAATCGCGACAACCGAGACGACAGCCACCTCGATCTGATGTAGGGCATATGTACAATAGGAATTCATAGGTTCTCTCCAATCCGGTATGTATACAGTAATCTGTTCAAAATCACCTCATTATTATAGAACATACGTTCCTGATATTTCAACAAAAAAAACAACCTGACCCTTAAGCACTAAGAGACAGGTTGTTCAAAAGCAAATCTTGTATAAGATCAGCTAACCAGGTCAAATCCGGTTGTATTCTCAAGCACTTCCACATGAAACGCGCTGCCGTCAGCCTTACGCACAACGCTTACCGACAGGTGCCCGCTTCCGATCGCAATCCGTTCGGCCTTCAGTTCGTTCATCCCTTCCGGAAGGAACGGGGACAACGCGATTTCCTTCTTCGCCGCGTTCGGATACAATCCGAGCATCGCCTGCAGGAAGACGATCGAGGTTCCCGCCGCCCAAGCCTGCGGCGAACAGGTTGTCGGGTACGGAACGGGATGGCCCAGCTTCGCATCATGACCGCAGAACAGCTCCGGCAAACGCTGGTATTCAAAATGCGCGGATGCCTGGAGCAGGCCGGAAATCACCTTGCTTGCCTCAGCTTTGAATCCTTGCTTGCCGAGACCCAGCAGGATCATGGCATTGTCATGCGGCCATACGCTCCCATTGTGATAGCTCACCGGATAGTAGCCGGTGGAGCCAGTACTCATCGTGCGGATGCCGTATCCATTGAACATGTCGCTTCTAAGCATCCGCTCGGCTTGCGCCTTCGAGCGGCTCTCTTCCGGCAATCCGCTCATGAGCAGATGCCCGGGATTCGAGGTTACGCTGCGTACCTGGCGTTGATCCTTATCCAGCGCAATGGCGTAACACTGCTCATCCTCCATCCAGAAGGCCGCTTCAAAACGGACGCGAAGCTCCTCGGCTTCCGTTTCCAGCTTGCGGGCCAGTTCCGGCTCGCCCAGCTCCGCGAAGACGGGTACCAGCGATTGCTTCGCTTGATACACGTAACCCTGAACCTCCGACAGCGCGATCGGCGATTCCGCATACTCGCCGTTCTCATGGATGATCGAGTTGGCGGAATCCTTCCAGCCCTGGTTCGGGAAGCCTTTCTCGGCTTCCTGCTTGTAGGCCATGAAGCCGGAGCCCGCTTCGAGCGCGGCATCGATATAATCCAGTGCCCGCAGCACGTTCGGCTTGAGCTCCTCCGCTAAGGAGAGATCGCCCGTCCAGCGGTAATACTCGCCGATCAGCGCCAGGAACAGCGGCGTGGAATCGATGGTGCCGTAGTACGGCGAGAACGGGGACTGGTTCGTCGTGACCAGCTCTCCATAGCGGATCTCATGCATGATTTTGCCCGGCTGCTCATCCCGCCAAGGGTCCGTCTTCTCGCCTTGATAAGCCGCCAGCGTTCTCAAGGTTCCTTTGGCAAGCTGCGGGTTCGCCGGAAGCATGAACAGCGCCGTGATCAAGCTGTCTCTGCCGAACGGAACCGCGAACCACGGCAATCCGGCTACCGTTGTATCGCCGAAGCCTGCATCCGTCGTCAGCATGCGCAGATCCTGCAATCCTCTCTGGTACAAGCCGCTGAACAGCGCGGAATCCGACTGGAGCTGCGAACTGTTTCCGTACCAAGCTTCGTACGAGGCTTCGAGTTTCTTCAGCCCCTCTTCATAAGTCAGCGTCTCTGCTGCGGGTTGCCGCTCCGTCATCGGCGTGACAAAGAACGTAATCACCTTCTGCTCTTTGGCTTTCAGGGACAAGGAGAACGAAACCGTGCCGGTATCATCCGCTTTGCCGCCGTCCGCATCCCAGGCAATGCGCGTCTGCCTTCTCAGCTTGTCGGCGCCGACGTAGGCCAGCGTCATCTCTTGATCGCCTGTCCGAATCCCTTCCATTTTGCCGACTTCGCCCGTACGGTATTTACGGACCAGGAACATATCCTGAAAATCCGCATCGAAGGAAACCCCGAACTCGATATTCGAATCGGTCACAAAGTAATTGGTCAGCGTACAGCGCTCATACAGGACGCCATCATAGATGAAGCGTTCCCGAAGCACTTCGATCGCCCCTTCATCCTTGGCATCCTTCATCAGGCGGAAGGAGGCCACATAGCTTTTATCCCCCGTGGAGGACAGAAGCGAAGGCTTCTCGCCATCGATGAACAGCTCCATACGGCTCAGAAAACGCGTATCCTTCGTATACAAACCATGGCCCTGATCGTCCCCCTGGACGATATCTCCGTTAAGCCCGGTCAGAAAAAACACGTTTCCTTCTTTAATTACGCGGTAGTCCATGCATAAATCCCCCTTTATTCAACAACCTCAAGCTCAGCCTGCAGTCCTTCCTCCGAATGCGGTCCGACCCAGACATGGAACTTTCCGGGCTCTACCGTAAATTCAAGCCTTTCATCCAGCAGTCCCAATTCTTCACGTCCCAGCGTAAAATGTACCTCACGGCTTTCACCAGGCTGCAGCCGCACCTTGGAAAATCCCTTCAGCTCTTTGACCGGCCGGGTCGAGCTTGCCACCAAGTCGCGGATGTAGAGCTGCGCGGTTTCCTCGCCGGCTCTGGATCCCGTATTCGTGATGCTCACGGATACACGGACGGATTCGTCCCGGCCGATCTGATGCCGATCCAGCTGCAGATCCGTATATTCGAACGTTGTATAACTGAGGCCGTACCCGAACGGATACAGCGGAGAATCGTCGCAATCGATATAATCTTCGTACAGATGGGGCCGCCCGGTATTCTTCCGGTTGTAATACATCGGAATTTGGCCCGTCGCGCGCGGAACGGTAACCGGCAGGCGACCGCTCGGATTGTACTTGCCCGTCAGCACGTCTACAAGCGCTAGGCCTGTGGCGGTTCCCAAATGCCAAGCTTCCACCACGGCATCGGCTTGCTCATGCAGCCATGGAGTCGCAAGCGGACGGCCATTCATCAGCACGGCGACGATCGGCGTGTCAGTCTGACGCTTCAGCTCCCGAATCAGGTGCTCCTGGCAGGATGGAAGCGTAATGGACGTCACATTGTAGTGCTCGCCGGTCATCGCTTCGGATTCGCCGACAACGACCACGGCGACATCGCACTGCTTGGCAAGCTGAACGGCACGCTCGACTCCGCCGTCCAGCTCCTCCAGAATGCCGCTGCCCTGCTCGTAGAACACCTCGGCCTTCGGTGCGATTTCCGATTGAAAAGCATCCCGCACCGTGACAACGTCCTCATCCCGGCCTTTCCAAGCCCAGCAGCCCATTGAATTATGGCGATCATCGGCCAGCGGCCCGATCAGGGCCAGCTTCCTGTGCTTGCCGGTATCCAGCGGCAACATCCCGACGCGATTCTGCAGGAGCACGATCGATTTCCGGGCGCTGTCCCTGGCCTGGGCCAGGTGTGCCGCTGGAATGGGTCGCCCTTTCAGCAGATCTCCGGCTTCTTCGTCTTCATCGCTTACATACGGGTTCTCGAACAATCCGAGGCGGAATTTCACCCTCAAAATGCGAAGCACCGCGTCATCCAACAGCTGAAGCAGCTCGGGGTTATCCTGGACCAGCGCCTCCAGATGATCGAGATAGACGCCGGAATGCATGTCCATGTCGACGCCGGCGTTCAGTCCCTTCCGCGCGGAATCCTTCCGGTCCTCCGCATAGCCATGGTAGATCAGCTCTTCGATCGACTCCCAGTCGCTGACCACCATGCCGTCAAAGCCCCACTCCCGCTTCAATATATCCCGCAGCAGATAGCGGCTCCCGGAAGCGGGTACCCCGTTGAGTTCGCTGAAAGCACTCATCACCGACAGAGCGCCTGCCCGAATCCCGTGCTCGAACGGCGGCAGCACGGTTTCCCGCAGCGTCCGCTCCGACATGTCCGTCGTATCATAGTCCCGGCCGCCTTCAATCCAGCCATAACCGGCAAAATGCTTCACGCATGCCGCTACGGTCGGGTTGCCGTCCCCGTTCGGACTTTGAAATCCTCTTACCTTCGCGGCAGCAGCCAGGGAGGACAGATAGGCATCCTCCCCCGTGCTCTCCGCGATGCGGCCCCACCGGGGGTCGCGCGTCACGTCCACCATCGGGGCAAAAGTCCAGCGGATGCCTTCCGCTGCCGCTTCTTCTGCCGCAATGCGGGCGTTCTCCTCCATCCCGTCGAGATCCCAGCTGGCGGCTTCGCCGAGCGGAATCGGAAAGATGGTGCGAAAACCGTGAATGACGTCATCCCCGATGAGAAGAGGAATCCCCAGCCGCGTTTCCTCCACGGCCAGCCGCTGGAGCTCGTTGATTTTTTTCGGACCATGCACATTCAACAGCGACCCGATCTTGCCTTCGGCAACCAGCTTCAGCTCCCGCTCCTCGCACCGGCCGTACTGAACCGTTTGACCGATCTTCTCGGCCAAGGTCATCTGCGCGAGAAGGTCCTTCGCACGCTGTTCCACGTTATCCATGTCTAATCCCTCCCGATGCTTCTATATCAGCCTTTGACGCCTGCGTTCGAAATCCCCTCGATATATTGGCGCTGGAACAGGAAGAAGAACAGGATGATCGGCAGCGTGGACAGCACGACCCCCGCCATGATCATCGGCGTATTCTCGAAGAACATATCCTTCACGCTGTTCAGGCCGACCACCAGCACATACATTTCCGGCGTATTCGCCAGCGTGCTCGGAACGAGGTAACTGTTCCAGGTTCCGGCAAATGCAAGGATCGACATCGTAATCAGCGATGAGCGGGCCAGGGGATACACGATCCGCCAGAAAGCGCCCATCTTCGTCAAGCCATCCATCCGCGCAGCCTCCAGGAACTCGTTCGGAACCGAGATGAAGAACTGGCGGAGCATGAAGATGTACAAGCCTTGATAGAGGAAGGGCACCGTCAATCCCCAGAACGTGTTCAGCCATCCGAGCTGCGCCACGTTCACGTATACCGGGATCAGGATCATATGGTACGGCACCATCATGGTGGCCACGACGATCCAATATATCAGTCCTTTTCCCTTGAAATTCAGCTTGGCCAGCGCAAAGCCGGCCATCGGGTTAATGATCAGGTTCCCGATGACAACGACGCCGGTCATGATCACGGTGTTCATGAACCATCTCGGCACGTTGTACGCATCGTTCGTGAAGAAGATTTTGAAGTTCTCGAACGTCCAGTTGGCCGGCGACGTCAGGGTATTGACATGGCGCATCGGGATGACGGACGTATAGATGGTATAGAGAAAAGGAAGGGCGAATAAGAGCCCCAGGATGATCGTGCCGATGTACAGAAACGGCCGACCTTTATTCGTTCGGGTCAACATTACTCTCACTCCTTCTCATCCAGGAATTTTTTTTGCAGGTACGTAATCAGCATGATGATCATGAAGAACAGCACCACCGCCGCGCTTCCGTATCCAATGTTCATGTAACGGATCCCGTGCTGGTAGAAATACGTTACCACCGTGCTGGTAGCGCCGGCCGGCGAGCCGAGCGCGCCATAACGGGAAATCGCGGCAATTTGGTCGTAGATCTGGAAACCGGCGATCGTCGACACCGACACGATGAAGAACGTGATCGGCTTCAGGAACGGCACCGTAATGTAGCGGAATTTGTTCCACTTGGACGCCCCGTCGATCTCGCCCGCTTCATACAGATCCTTCGGAATTTCCTGCAGGCCCGACAAGTACACAATCATGGTGAAGCCGGCTTGCTGGAAGATAAACAGAATACATACGAATAAGAGCGCATAGCTGGTATCCGCAAACCAAGTCACGTTCCCGAAGCCTAAAGCTCCGAAAAATTTCGTCAGGAAGGTGCCCTGCTTGAAGAGCATCATGAAGACGGTCGTGATCGCGATCTGCGAGGTAATATACGGAATGAAGAACACGGTCCGGAATATCCCCTTGCCCTTCAGCTTCTGGTTCACCAGGATCGCCAAGAGCAGACCGAGCAGGGTCTGAATCGGAATCGAGATGACCACGATTTCCAGGGAGTGAAGCAGCGCCCGGAAGAATTCTTTATCTTGCAGAATGGTGACATAGTTTTCGAGGCCGATGAATTTGGCCTGGTCCAGGGCAGCAAAGTTCGCATCCTGAAAACTTCTTACGAAAGACTGGATGAATGGATACAGAAACCACCATGCCCACAAAATCAAAAAGGGCAGCGTAAACAACCAGCCCAGCGTCTTATCGGAGTCTGCCAGCGAACGGAACCAGGATTGCCTGGTCTTGTTCCCTTTCATATCAGCGTGCTTGCTGCTGTAATCGGACATAAGTTATCCCCCGCTTCCAAACTTAAATTGGTTGGTTCATGAGAAACCCCCACAAAGTGGTGTGAACAAAGGCTCCCGCTCCCTGAGAACAAGGAGCGGGAGCGGGTGTTGCCTCTTTCTTATTTGAACTGGCTTTGAATGTCGTCGAGAATTTGCTGAGCCGTTTTACCGGAGCCGCCCAGAATCAGGCCTTCCAATTCTTTCACGAGCTCATCCGTAAAGCGCTTGGTATCCGTTGGATACCCATAGTCCGTGCTGTACTCCAGCGCAGGCTGCAGCGCCTTGAATTCAGGGTTCTTCTCGAAATACTGCTCGGACAGCGAGGATACGGCCGGATTGAAGCCGAGCTCCATGAATGCGGTTTGCGTATCGTCGTTGGTCATGTAATAAGCAGCCTTCAGCGCAGCTTCTTTGTTCTTCGCGTCTTTCAATACCATGTAAGCGTCAGAGCTCATGGTGCTTCCGTTCGTCGTTCCTTTCGGAACCGGAATGGCCACCATTTTCAGGTCCGGATTCGCATCCTTCAGGTACCCTTTGTACCAGTAACCGCCTGTACTCATAGCGCCCTGCCCATTGCTGAATACTTCGCCGTCCCAGCCGAAGCCGAGCGATTTCGGCGTAACCGCCAGTCCTTGGTCATACATGTCGATGATCATTTCCAGCGCTTTGACGTTCTCTGGGGAGTTGATGGTCGCACCATTGCCCCAGCCGCCGCCGAAGCTCTTCACGTAGTTCGTGATATGGAAGGCATCCAGGTTCACGATAATGCCCTTCACATCGCCTTTGTTCAGCACTTTGGCCGCATCGATAACTTCATCCCATGTGGTTGGGTACTCGCCGAGGCCGGCATCCTTCCACATTTGCTCATTGATGAAGAACATCGCCGGCATATCGCTGTTCGGCACGCCGTACTGCTTGCCGTCCACGTTCCAGATTTTCTTCGATGTATCCGGGAAACGGCTCATGTCCACGCCCGTGGTTTGAACCAGATCGTCGATCGGCGAGAACAGCCCTTTATTGATGTACTCGTAAGCACCTTCGTTGGACATCTTGATGAAGTCGGGCGCTACGCCCGCAGCAATTTCACCCGGAAGCGTGTTCCAGAATTGCTCGCTGCTCGGATATTGTTTAATTTTTAGTTCGATCTCCGGATACTGCTCGGAGATGGTGTCAGCCGCTTTCTGATAAATCTCCAAATCCTGCGCCGTACCCCAGAATCCGAAATTCACCGTTACTTTTTCAGCAGCGTCTCCGGCTCCATTATCTGTATTGTCAGCGCTTTTACTGCCGCCGCAAGCGGTTAAACCCACAACAAGAGCCAGGCACAAAACCAGCATGGCCGAAAACTTCTTGTTCCATTTACCCATGATGCTACCCCCCACGTTTCTTTTCGTTTTACCTTACATCTTCATGATAAAGAGCCGGGACAACAAAAAAAATTAATCAAATGATGATTAATTTTTTAAAATTGACTATTTTTTTATAAATAGATTGCACTGCACGAGCGTTTTTATGAAAAATCACACTTTCTTCTCTAATATCACACTTCATCTTTCCTATATTGTTTAGGAGAAAAGCCTGTGTATTTCTGGAATACAATGGCGAAATGGGCCTGATTATTGAATCCCACCATCTCGGCAACGTCATAAATTTTGTAGCGATAGTCCTTGAGGAGCACCTTCGCCTTCTCGATCCGAAGCTCGTTAATATAATCGAACAGGCCCTGACCGACCTCTTGCTTAAACAATCGGCTGACATAATTCGGACTGACGTGGAACAAATCCCCGAACAATTTCAAGGAAAGGCTCTCCGGGTAGTGCTCCTCCGTATATTCCATAATATTGCGCGTGAGCTGGCTGAAACCTTTCAGCTCCAGATGGCTGCGATTCTTGAGCCGCTCCTCGAACAAGGCACGGTATGCGGCCGACAGCTGCCCGAACTCATGGATCTCTTCAAAGGCCGATGTTTCTTCTTGAACGTCTCCCCCGCCCGGTACGCCCGTGCCCTCTCCGATCATAAACAGCAGACCTTCGTATACCTTGCGGACATCCTTCTCTTCCATGCATTCTTCTTGCGCCAGAAACCTCTCCCACTGGGACAGCAGCTCCAGGAAGCGCTCGTTCGCCTCCTCCCTGAGGGCAGACTTCATCTGGCTTAAATAGGCATCGGCCTGTCTATAGACGTGCTCACCCTTCTGTTTCAGATGCTGATAATAAAAGATCGACGTATCCGGGTGGTAGAATCGATGGGACAGCGCTTTGCCCGCCTGCTCGTAGCCCGTCCGAATGCCGTCGAAATCGGCAAACCAGTCGCTGATGCCCAGCACGATGTCGATATTGACAAACCGCTTGAGCGCCGAACTGATCATTTGCACCATTTTATTGACGCGCGTCAACGAGGCCAGCAGGCTTTTCAGCTCGCTGTTGCTGATGAATACGGCACTGCACTGTTCATCCAGCTGAAGATATTCGACTTCCTTCTCCGTGGACAGAATCTCGCTGACGACGTTCTGCACCGTATTCGGCAGGATCGACTCGGTTTCCTTGGCGTACCTTTTGATAACCGTGTGATAATCTTTGATTCTGAAAAGGACGACGTACATATTGCCCTCTTTGAGCTCCGTTTCATGCAGATCATGAACATGGCCTCGGAGAGCGTCAAATAATATCTGCTCCTTCCGGTTGCCCGCCGTAGCCGGCCCGACTTGAGCCGGAATCCCCCGGCTCCCAAACTGCTCCCGGACGCTCTTCAGCATCGCAGTCAGCTCGCGTTCATTCATGTCGGGTTTGTGGAAATAATCAAAAGCCCCCAGTTTCAACGCTTCCTTCACGTAGGCAATATCATCGAAGCTGCTCAACACGACCGTTTGAACCGGGATCTGCCGGTCCTTAATCGTCCGGAGCACCTCGAGCCCGTCCATCTTCGGCATTTTGATATCCAGCAGAACCACGTCCGGCACCGTTTCCGTTATCAGACGCAGCGCTTCTTCGCCGTCGCCCGCTTCACCGACAATGTCCACGCCCTGAGCTTCCCAGTCAATCGCCGATTTGATCCCGATCCGAACGAGCGGCTCGTCATCTACTATAAGTATTCGCACTTTCTATCACCCTGCTTCTTCTGTGATGATCGGAACCCGAAGCCATGCGACCGTTCCGCCCTGTTCTCCCCTTTGGATACACAGGCCGTACTCGGGCCCGAAATGAAGGGATATCCGGTTCCGTATATTGTTCAGTCCGATCGAGTTGAAGGTATCCTGCGGACCTTCCTGCTCCACCTTCGCCTGTCCGCCCTCCGGAAAACCGCGCCCGTTATCGCATACCTTCATGATCAGCGCATCCGATTCCTCATAAATCGATATGACAAGGCTGCCCTTGTAATCGATGCCTTCAAAGCCATGGAAAACCGCGTTCTCCACAAGGGGCTGAAGCAGAAACTTCAAGGTCCTATGATTCATTACGGCCGGATCCACCTCGTACGTGACATCAAATTTATTAAAATAGCGGAAATCGAGAATTTTCGTATAGTTCTCCATGAATTCGACTTCCTCTGCAATGGTCACGTAGTCGCCTTCCTTCTTCACCGTAAACTTGATGACCGAAGAGAAAGCCTGCAGCGCTTCTTCAATGCCCGTTGCCCCCTGAATCTTGGCCATCCACTTGATCACGTTCAGCGTGTTGTAGATAAAATGCGGACGAATCTGCGATTGCAGCGCATTCATCTCCAGGTTCCGCTTCTCCTCTTCCTCCACGTAAATCCGCTCGATTAAATCGCGAATTTCGTGCAGCATCTGGTCCACGGTATGACTAATCACCCCGATTTCGCCGTGCTGCTTCGTATCAAAGCTTACGTCAAGCTGACCTTGGGAGACAAGCTTCATTTTGCTGTTCAGCACCGCCAGCGGCTTCATGATCGTGGTGGCGATCCGGGCCGAGATCAGGATGGACAGCACGAGCAGCAGGATCAACGCACCGATCAGAATAGCCACCATCAGGTACACGATCGAGAACAAATCCTTCTTCGGGATGACCGTGACCGCCTTCCAATTCGCCATGGAAGAGGAAGAAGAAATCATGTAGGTATCCCGACTGATCTGCGTGTTGACCTGGCCGTCCGCGTTATATTGAAAGTCGCTTCCCAATACCTCGGACGCCGCCAGTCCGATTTCCTCGGGGTGAACGCTGTGCACGATATGATCGGTTTCGTCGATCAAGTAAAAATTCGTATTCTCGGAAAATGCCGACTCGCTCCACAGCGTCTTGAGTTTATCCACCGAAATATTAAAAAGGATAAACCCGAGATCCTCCTTCGTGTACGGATCCAAGATGGCCCTGCCCACTGACACGACCGGAATTCCCTTCGTTGACAGCAGTCGCTCCTGATGAATCCCTACCGGGACAAAGCCGCCATATGCTTCCCTGATCTTCCGGACAAAAGGCTCGCGGGTAAACTGCTCCTTGAAATAAGCGAAGTTCATATATTCCCGGTTGCTTCGGCCGATGATGGACCGGCTGTTCTCGTGGTAGATAACCACGGAGT
This sequence comes from Priestia sp. BR_2, assembly GCF_041954005.1. NCBI lineage: Bacteria > Bacillati > Bacillota > Bacilli > Caryophanales > Bacillaceae > Priestia > Priestia sp. BR_2. Next base: position 117,859 of record NZ_JAVFHM010000305.1, read on the forward strand.
CAATCAAGTCCGAATACAGCATGATCCCGCTCTGGATCAAGCCGTTCACTTTATCGAAATCCTGCCCCCGCTCCAGCAATGGATACGTCACCTTGCCGTAATCCTTCCGCATAATGGGGTACACCGTGGAGTCCTGGATCGGGAACATGGACAGCCGGAGCAGCGGCTGCAGGGAGGTATCGATATTTTTCATGATTTGTTTGTTGTTCTCCACGGCGGCATCAATCATCGTGCTCCGATTATTCTCCACGTAGACCCAGGATACGATGCCGCCGATCAGAAGGAGGGGAACGATGATGAAGGCGGAGAACGCCGCAATCAGTTTCTTCTCCAGACTTAAGTGAAGCATTTTCTGCTTTAGTTTCTTCATGGGCCGCGTCTCTCTTTTCTCGTTGTTCGATAGGATCGTCCTTTACCGCGCCGTTCCGCTTATTCGGAATTTTCTCGGCGTCATTCCCGTAAAATTCTTGAATAATTGCGTATAATAACTCTGGCTGCAGAACTTGAACGTAAACGCGATTTCGGATATCGACTGGTTCGTATTAGCCAGCAAATGCTTGGATTCCTCAATCTTCCGCCGATTAATAAAGGTGGTTATGGCTTCGCCTGTCTCCCGCTTGAAACGATCGGACAGGTAGCTCGGGTGAACCTTCAAATATTCCGCGACCCTCTGCAGGGTCAGCTCCTCGAAAATATGCTCCCGGATGTAATAGATCGCCAGGTTCACAATGTGAGAGAACGACACGTCTTCCTTCTCGGAGCGGATCATCGACACAAACTGCACCAGCATCTCATATTCAAAATGAACCAGCCGCTCCACATCGCTCATTCGCTCGATCTCGAGGATCAGCGTGTCGCTTAAATGAAAGGCGATCTCGGGATCCACGCCGCCTTTGATAATGGCCCGGGTAAATAAGGTGCAGGAGGCAATCAAGGCATTCTTCTTCGATCGAAGCGGATACGTCGCCAGCACGGCCGCTTCCAGCTCGTTAATTTTGCGCAGCATGTCCATGGCTCTATTCTCATCGCCGAAGCGGATCGCTTCCAGCAGCTCGTGCTCATAGTCGAACGGGGGATGGATAAAATTCTCGCGCAAATAATGCATGCGGGAAGAAAGGTAAAAGGGTTGGTTTCCAGAACGTGAAGGCTCTTTCATTATTTCCCCACCACCTAAAAATATTGATAAAAACCTTGATATTTTAGTATAACATAACTCCGATTGGCTCTAAAATTCAAGCATAACCATGCTAGGAAGGAAGTGTAGACCATGACCTGGAATATATCAAATCCTGATTTGTCGCAGCAAGCCCTGCTGAATATGGAAAGTATTTTTGCACTCGGCAACGGTTACCTGGGTGTGCGCGGCAACTTCGAAGAAGGCTACGGAGATCGCCTGTCCACCATTCGCGGCACCTACCTGAACGCTTTCCACGACGTGATTGAAATCCCTTACGGCGAGAAGCTCTTCGCCTTTCCCGATACACAGCAAAAGCTCGTTAACAATATTGATGCCCAAACGGTCCTGATCTATTTAGGCGACGAGAAAGAACCCTTCCGCCTGGATCACGGAACGATCACTGCCCATGAACGCCGCTTGCATATGGACAAGGGGTACTCCGAACGAATCGTGCAGTGGAAATCGCCCGAGGGCAAAGAGATCAAGCTGACCTTCCGCCGTCTGGTGTCCTTCTCGCACCGGGAGCTGTTCGCCATCGACGTTCGGATGGAGCCGGTCAATTTCAACGGCCAGGTTCGCATCGTTTCCACCGTGAACGGCAAAGTGAAGAACTACACCAATGCCAACGATCCCCGGGTAGGCGCAGGGCATGCGGAACGGATGACCGTCATCGATGCCGGCGTCAAGGGCAGCGATGCCTATGTCGTAGACGAGACGATGGCGTCCATGCTGCGTGCCGCTTGCGTGACCCGTCATCGCTTGAATGCCGATGCGGACATTCAGCTCGAAGCCGGAACCGGAGAGGTTACGTTCACGGCTGTCCTTCCATTGACCGGACCGATCCACTTTACGAAATACAATCTGTATACCGACAGTCTTCGTCACGGGCAAGAGATGATCGAGCGCAGCATTCAGCTGCAGGAGGAGTTGAAGGATACTTCGTTCGAGCAGTTGCTTGCCGAGCAGGGCGAGTATCTGAACGACTACTGGAAATCGGCCGACGTCGTGATTCAGAACGATGACCAGCTCCAGGAAGGCATCCGCTTCAATCTATTCCAGCTGCTGCAATCCGCCGGACGGGACAAGCACAGCAACATTTCCGCCAAAGGACTGAGCGGCGAAGGTTATGAAGGCCATTATTTCTGGGACACGGAGATTTACATGTTCCCTGTATTTCTGATGACGCAGCCGGACATTGCGCGCCAGCTGCTGCTGTATCGTTATTCCACGCTGGAGCAGGCGAGAGACAGAGCGCGGGAAATGGGACACCGGCAAGGGGCGCTGTTCCCGTGGCGCACGATCTCCGGAACGGAATGCTCCTCCTTCTTCCCTTCGGGAACGGCGCAATACCATATCAGCGCAGATATCGCCTACAGCTATATTCAGTATTATCTCGCCGAGCAGGACCGGGATTTCCTCTTGTCCTACGGGGCCGAGGTGCTGATCGAAACCGCCCGCCTGTGGGCCGACATCGGCCACTATTATAACGGCGCTTTCCATATCGATGAGGTGACGGGGCCGGATGAGTATACCTGCTGCGTGAACAACAACTATTACACGAACGTCATGGCAAAGCATAACCTGAAATGGGCCGCCAAAAGCTGCGCCATTCTGGAATCCCACGATGCGCAAGGCTTCAAATCCCTGTGCGGCCGACTTGGCGTAACCGCGGATGAAATTTCCGCTTGGGCGAAGGCGGCGGACGCCATGCTGCTCCCGTATGATGAAGCACTCGGCATTAACCCACAGGACGATACGTTCCTTCGCAAAGCGGTATGGGATTTCGAGAACACGCCGGAGGACAAATATCCGCTGCTGCTGAACTATCACCCGCTCACCATTTACCGTTATCAGGTGTGCAAACAAGCCGATACGGTGCTCGCCCACTTCCTGCTGGAAGACGAGCAAAGCTTGGAAACGATCCAGCGTTCGTATGATTACTATGAAGGCATCACGACGCATGATTCGTCGCTGTCTTCCTGCATCTTCAGCATCATGGCCTCAAAGATCGGCAATATGGACAAAGCGTATGAGTATTTCATCGAGACGGCACGCCTCGACCTGGACAATACGCACGGCAATACGAAGGACGGCCTGCACATGGCCAACATGGGCGGTACCTGGATGTCGATCGTCTACGGCTTTGCCGGCATGCGTCTGAAGGAAAGCGGACTTTCCCTCTCCCCGGCCATTCCGAAGGACTGGGAGAAGTATGCGTTCCGCTTGAACTTCCGCGGCCGTCTCATCGGCGTATCCATCGAAAAGGACGGCGTGACCTTGGAGATCGTCGAAGGCGATTCCATCGAGATCAAGCTGTACGACGAGGCCATAACGCTTGAAGCCGGGAAACCTGTGAAACATGCGCTGCAGAGCAAATAACGATGTTTAGGCATTAGATGCTTGCCTTCCCTAAACGTAGGGCATCACTCCCGGTTTGCGAGGAAAACGATCGATCGTCAAATTTTTCGACATAGTTTTCTATGAAAACAGACCGCGATAAACCGTCATTTTTCTTGCGTTATCCGGAAGTCCCCGTCTCGGGCTTATACTTTCTGATATCTCAAAAAGGAGCTATAAGATATGAATGAAACACGCAAGCTGAAGGCTGTCATCTTTGACTTGGACGGCGTCATTACCGATACCGCGGAATATCATTATCAGGCATGGAAAGCCACGGCAACCGAGCTGGACATTCCCTTCACGAGAGAATTCAACGAGAATCTCAAAGGGGTATCCCGCATGGATTCCCTGAAGCTCCTGTTAAGCCAGGCGGAGACGCCTGTAAGCTATTCCGATGAAGAGCTGGTACGGCTGGCTGACCGCAAAAATAAGCGGTACGTCGAGCTGATCGAAACGATCACGCCAGCCGACCTGCTGCCAGGGATTACGGAGTTTGTCTCAGACATCCGGTCGGCCGGCCTGAAGACCGGCATCGCGTCCGCCAGCAAAAACGCCATCGCCGTGCTTACACGGCTTGGGGTCATGGACCAGTTCGACGTGATCGTCGACGTAACCAAGCTGAAGAACAATAAACCGGACCCGGAAATATTCCTCACCGCTGCCGCAGAGCTTGGCGTAGAGCCTGCCGACTGCATCGGCGTGGAGGATGCCGCCTCCGGCGTTGACGCCATCAAGGGCGCCGGCATGTTCGCCGTCGCGATCGGCAACGCCGCGCATTTCCCGCATGCGGATATCGTGCTGTCCAGCACGAAGGAGCTGAATTTCCGTGAGCTGGCGCAGAAATTCGAAGGTTGATAAAGAAATGTAAGGGTGCTCCTAAGGGAGCGCCCTTTTTCGTATGCCCTCCCATTTTTTGCAACCTCCCGCCATCTTCGTTAGACTGTAGTTGGTAGTGAGTACAGTAACCTTCCGGTATGTAAGCATGAGCATCATATCGAGAATACGATAAAGGGGACTTTCCATGGAACAGGCTGTCTTGGATCAAGGGGCCGAACGATTCGGCCGAGGTTCTTATTCGCTGAAGTTACTTGGGGGATTCGATCAGAATGTATTTGAATACAACGGTGAAGACGGACGACGCTTCATTATGAAATTCCTGGACGCGTCCAAATACCGCAAAGCCTCGATCATTCGCGAGCTAACGTGGATGGCCTATCTCGCCGAGCAGGGTCTGAACATGGCGGTGTCCATTCGATCTGCTCAGGATCTTCTTATTGAAGAGGTAACCCATGAATCCAAGCGATACCATGTCATTGCCTTTACGAAGGCTCCCGGCAGCCCGTTAACGGATGTAACATCGGATTTTGCGATAATCAAGCAGTGGGGACGCGGGATGGGCCGTATGCATAAGCTCGGCAAAAAGGACGCCACCGCTTCCTCACTCGTGCATCGAATGGCGTTTCCCCAATGGAATGATCATGTGATTTTTACCGATGCGTTCCCGGAGGCTGCAGGTGAAAGAGTCCATACGCAGTGGAAGCAGTATCTTAAGGAATTGGAGTCCCTCCCGCAGGATGAGGAAGGCTACGGCATCGTCCACAATGACCTCCACCATCACAACTTTCACGTACATAACGGGGAGATCATCTTTTTCGATTTCGGGGATGTCTCGTACCATTGGTTCGCCTACGATATCGCCATCGCCATCTATCATGCGGTTCAGACGGTTCCGGAAAACCGGAAAGCCGAGTTTGTGGCCCGATTCTTCGACTCGTTCTTGTCCGGCTATCTTCAAGAGAATACGCTTAGCGAGGAATGGATCCAGCGGATCCCCTTGTTCATCGACTTTCGCAATATCTACTCCTATGTCTACTTCGCCAAATTCGTAAATTGGAATGAGATGGATGAACGCACCCGGAAATATCTGTTAGCGATGAAAGCGGATATTGAGGCAGGCAAATCCGTTGTAAAGCTGTCTATTTAATAAGAGAAGGAAGATTGCTCTGCCATGAAACCTAAATCCAAACATCTCCGCCGGCTCGGGTATTGGGGCCTGGGGCTGCTCCTCTCGGCCATCCTTCTATACCTGCTGTTCCTTCGCCCCACGCCCATCAAGGTGGGTGGATTTACGTCCTCTGCGGATGAAAATACCATGATCTTCGAAGTGATGAATAAGGGATTCGCCGATGTGAAGCTGCTGGACGTGCGGGTGAATAATGGCATGAAGCCCGCCAAGGCCGAGCTGGGCGTCAGTTATTCCCTTCATCTGGTCGGCGGCGAAGGCCTTGATGAAGATCCAGATATCGAATTCGTCGATATTCGGGAGGTGCCGTTAAAGCCCGAGCTCATGCCGGACGAGAAGAGAGCCGCGCTCGATCAAGGTTCGCGGATTCCGCTTAATTACGGCATCCGTCTTTATAACAATCAGCCCATCACCCAGATTGAAGTGAAATATAAGTATGGGTGGATCACTTTTACGAGAGAGATGCCGATGGGGCGATTTTTCAATAAACCTTAATCATCATCGATGTGTTGCTGATAGCTTTCCTATGATACAATCTCCGCCCAGCGGGATAACGTCTCCTCAAAAATAAGATTGGAGATTTATGGACGATAAAAAACCGGGCTGCAGCAGCCCGGTTCATGATCCAACTAAGATGACACAACATAATGATTCATAAAATCCCGCAGTGCAGCCTCCATACCAGGCTCCCCACCGTCTTCGAGCCATGAATCCTGAAGAACAAGATAGCGGCAGGCGCTGCTCTGCAAATAGCTGTAGATGATTTGTGCAGCATCGATATCTTCCCGGGTAACCTCAGTAGATTCGCATTCCAAATCACTCGTGAAATAGCTGAGGATCAAGGCTTTGACCCTCAGCCTCAACGTTTCAATGTCCGCCGTGGTAGCCACAGAGCATCGCTCGCTGTGCAGCACAACGTTCCCCTTAATCAGGAATAACTTGATCGTATCTTCGTTTAAATACTCATAGACAACGATGCTGTGATTCTCTACGGCGAACTCGATCACATGCCGTTTACTTAAGAGCAAGTTCACCGCCTCCATGCCGTCCCTGTATTTTGCAGCCTGCTCAAAATCGAAACGCTCTGCGGCGCCCAGCATGGTTCGCTCCATTTCATCATATAAACTTCGGTCGTCCCCTTGAAGCAGAGCAATGAATCGATCCATGATTTCATCAAATTGCCGCGCGGTTTCGCCGCCAAGACACTTGCCAAGACAGAGGCCAATCGAATAATTCAAGCAGGGAGTATTTGCCGAAGAAGCGGCAGGTGCATGATTGCAGGCGATTTTACAGCATTCCTTAACCTTCTGAACTGCATGTTCAAGACTATGTCTGCTGGCTGTATAGGGGCCGAAACAACGAGACGGTTTGTGACTGCCTTCATCCAATGTATCTGTAATTTCCAGCCATCGCCAATCTCGTTTTTGCCGCAATACGATATAACTATAACCTAGCGGATTTTTCATCTTGCGGTTATACATCGGCTTTATGTCCTGAATGAGCCTGCATTCCAGCATGAACGCCTCAAATTCCGTGTCGGTGACGATATGCTCCAGGTCTTTGACATGCTGAACCAGCCTCTTCACTTTGGGGGAGTGCGATTTATTGTTGTAAAAATACGATTGTACTCTTTTCTTGAGACTTTTGGATTTGCCAACGTAAATGACCGTTCCCCGCGAATCTCTCATGAGATATACGCCCGGCGACAGCGGCAGCTCTTGTATTTTTGTTTTCATTTTGACTGTCGATCCTCTCAACGAATCTATCAAACATGGCGTTTTCGTCACTTCCAAGATACCATAAACACACCAAAAAGCACCACATTCACGGGCTGATTCAACTCGCTGAACGTGGTGATTTTATTAGGGATTAGGGCTACAGCCTCTATGCGCAGAAAACTGAGCCATGCACAAAGTCTGGGCTAACTCCTCGCTGCAATAACATAGAGAGACTATCTATTATTATAATATAGCTTTTTCTAGTACACCTGAAAGAAGCATAGTCATATTCCTCTACCTTCGCATTCGATACTGCTGCCGGTATGTCCTTGGCGACAGCTGAACCGTCCGCTTGAACATCTTCCCAAAATGGGAGAAGTTGCTAAAGCCCGATCGCCAGGCGATATCCGTGATGGAATCATCGCTCTCCCGCAGGAGACGCTGCGCTTCCTTGACCCGAAGCAGGTTGAGATAATCGCTGAAGGTAAATCCCGTCGTCTGCTTGAACAGCCGGCTGAGATAGTGGGGGCTGATCCGGAACGCCTCCGCTACCTCGGGCAGCGTTAAGGCCTGCCGGTAATTGTCGTTAAGATACCGGACGACCGCCTGGGTCTTCGGATGAAGGACCGGCTCCGTATCGGCCGAACGGACCGTGCCCAGATGCCGGCTGCGGTAGGCAAAGAGCAGTAATTCGACCGTTCGGTGCCGAAGCAGCCAGCTGCTTCCGGCTTGAGGATGGATCATCTCATTCACCATGTCGCCGACCATTCGCTCCACCGCTTCACTCGCTGGCGAAGGAAGTCTTAGAATCGGAACATCCCAACCGAACGGCTCCTTCAGCCCCTCGGCTAGTTCAGGCGGTACGGTCAAATCCGCGAACAATTCCGGGCTTAAGTAGAGGACAAGGCGATCATGGTCGGGCCGCCCGCTGTCCAGCGTCTTATGAACGGCATTTCGGTCCACGAAGACAAGATCGCCGGCTCGAACCCGGTAAGAACGGTCCTTGATGAAGTAGATCCGCTCGCCCGATAACAGGTAATACAGCTCGTAATGATCGTGAAGGTGGTCAACCGTCATCGAGAAATATCCAATACGGCGGTCATATTCAATGTTCAAATATCCGGTGGGATCATGGTAATCCGCTCGAAACGGCTTCGTCATGTCGCTGCCCCCTTTTCTTGGATTATAGCAAAATATGCGGCATTTGAAAGCGATTACGCATAAAATGCGGCGAAATCAGTGCTCCCTTGTTATAGGCTAGAGCTATATTTAAGGAGGCGATAGAGATGAGTGACAAGAAACGCTATGTATTGGTCGGTACCGGCGGCCGCGCCGAATTTTTTTATGGCGCCCTGGCCCAAAACTTCCGCGACAAATCCGAGCTTGCTGCCTTTTGCGATATCAATCAAACCCGCATGAATTACGCGAATCAGCTGCTGCGGGAAAAATATAAATACGCCGAGGTGCCTACCTACCCCGCGGACCAATTCGACCGGATGATCGAGAACGAGAAGCCCGACTTCGTCATCGTGACCAGCATCGACCGGACCCATCACAAGTATATTATCCGCGCGATGGAGCTTGGATGCGATGTCGTGACCGAGAAGCCGATGACGATCGACGAGGAAAAATGCCAGGCCATCCTGGATGCCGCCAAGCGGACCGGACAGAACATCAGGGTCACCTTCAACTACCGTTACGCCCCCCACCATACCAAGGTACGGGAATTGATCATGAACGATACCATCGGCCAGGTGACCTCGGTTCATTTCGAATGGCTGCTGAATACCCGCCACGGCGCGGACTACTTCCGGCGCTGGCACCGGGACAAGCGGAACAGCGGCGGATTGCTCGTCCATAAATCCACCCATCACTTCGACCTGGTCAACTTCTGGATCGGGTCCCATCCTGAAACCGTTTTCGCATTCGGCGATCTCATGTATTATGGTAGAGAGAATGCCGAAGCGCGGGGCGTTACGCAATTCTATAATCGCGCGACCGGCAACAAGGTTGCGAAAGAGGACCCTTTTGCGCTCCATCTGGATTCCGATGCGCATCTCAAAGCCATGTACCTGGATGCCGAGCCGGAGGACGGCTACCAGCGGGACCAAAGCGTATTCGGGGACGGCATCAACATTGAAGATACGATGGGCGTCCTCGTGCGATATCAGAACAAGGCCATTTTAACGTATTCGCTGGTCGCCTATCAGCCGTGGGAAGGCTATCGCATCGCCATCAACGGCACCAAAGGCCGGATCGAGATGAACATCGTCGAACAATCCTACGTCAATTCACTGGGCGACAAGAGCCTGGAAGGCGCGTTAATCGGGAAAACGCTGCGGGTGCTTCCGATGTTCGATGCCCCGTACGAGGTTCACGTCGAGGAGCAGCAGGGCGGACATGGCGGGGGCGACCCGGTGCTGCTGAATGATCTGTTCGGGGAACCGGTGGAAGATCCTTATGCCCGCGCGGCCAACCATATCGATGGGGCGAGATCCATACTGACAGGAATTGCAGCCAACCGCGCCATCGCCACCGGCATGCCTGTACGAATCGGTAATTTGGTTCGTTTCTAAGCCGTACACGGCTGCTCCAAGCATTTTTCCTTCAAAGGCTGCGTATTTTGCGCAGCCTTTTTTTCACATGTCGCAGACCGCCTAGAAATCCGCTTTTCGAAAAGGAGGAAATGGATGTTCTTCTCATTAAAAAGCCGTTTGATCGCCTTTATCGTCGCACTCTTCGTCCTCTCTTTCGGCACGCTCTCCTTCCTGCTGTTTACGGAATCGCGCACCGTGATCCGCTCCTACATCGAATCCTCGGCCCTTGAAAAGATGGAGGAATACGGTTCCTACGTGGATATGGTCCAGATGCAGATTTATGACGTCGCTTCCCTGGTCTTTAACAGTGACACGGCCAAGAACTGGGATAACGCCATCGGCGATCCGCTGCTGCCCGAAGGGGAGAAAATGCTGGCCAATCTTGCGATGAGCCGATTTCTGACCCAAGCGACCAACAGCTACACCAGTATCTCCGACGTATCCATCTACCGGCGCAGCGGGCTTCGGGTCGGCGGCGAGAACCAAGTCGAAACCGACCCTGCCTTTTTGCGGGAATCGTGGTACACGAACTTCTTCGCGTCCGGAGACCGCTGGCTGCCAGCGCATACGGACCAGCATGAACGCGTCCGGGATCACGGCAATCCCGTCGTCAGCCTGCTGATGCCCATCGGGACCTTCCATCATGCCACGGCGCAAAACGTGATGAAGGTTAACGTCAGCGAGTCTTATTTTCTGGAGCCGCTCACCCGGATCCATTTGGCCAAGAACAGCACGATTTTTCTGTTGAACGAGCAGGGAAGCCCGATTCTATCCCAGCAGGCGCATGAACTCGGCGCCGGAGCCCTATCGGAGATCGATCGCATTCGAAACGGCCCGCTGAAATCGGGCGTCGTCTATCTGACCAACGATGAGGGGCAGCGGGACATTCTGGTTTACAAGAAACTGGGGCGCACCGGCTGGATGCTGGCCGGCCTGGCGCCGGAGAAGGAGCTGTACTCCTCTCTTCACAAGCTTCAGAGCACGATTCTGGTGGTCACGGTCGTTCTGATCCTGGTCTCCCTGTTTGCCGCCGCATGGCTCTCCTATGGCGTCACCAAGCCTTTAACGCGTCTGGTGCTGGCGATGAGGCAGGTGCAGCGCGGAGCCTTCGACCAGGCCGAGTCCGTTCTGCCTCCTGACAAAAACGTTAAGAACGAGGTCAGTTACGTCATCTCCACCTTCCGCTATATGATCAGCCGTCTCCGGCAGCATATCCAGAACGAATTCGAGCTGAAGCTGCTCCGCCAGCAGGCGGAATATAAAGCGCTGCTCATGCAGATCAATCCCCACTTCATGTTTAACACCCTGGAGCTGGTGAGCAGTCTTGCCATGCAGCGCCGGACGGACGATACCGTGCAGGTGATCGAGGACCTGGGCAAAATGATGCGCTTCTCCATGAATACCAGCGACGACCGGGTCCCCTTAACCGAAGAACTGGCTTATGTCCGCCACTATATCTCCATTCTGCAAACCCGCTTCGGGCATAAACTCGACATCTCCATCCACGAGGAAGGCCGGCTGGATTCGCTGGTGATGATCAAGTTCATTCTGCAGCCGCTGATCGAGAATGCGGTCAAATACAGCTTTCAGCGTCAAACCACGGCACAGGTGGACATCCAAATCAGCAGGCAGGACAACCGCCTGTTTCTCCGCGTCGCGGATAACGGTCCCGGCATGCCCTCCGAGATCATCCGCAAGCTCCAGGATCCCGCGGCGGCCTCCCAATTGGAGCCGATCCTCCGAAGCGAGAGCTGGCACATTGGACTCGGCAACGTAATTGCTCGCTGCCGCTTGCATTACGGCGACTTATTTGCCGTTCATATTCGGAACGGGAGCGAAGCCGGCACATGCATCGAACTGATTCTACCGGTACAGGAGGAATATCATGTACAACGTATTGATCGCAGATGACGAGATCGAGGTTCGCGAAGGGCTGAAGCTGAAAGTCGACTGGGAAAGCATGGGCTTTGCCATTTCGGGGGAGGCCGGGAACGGCCTGGAAGCTGAAGAGCTCTTGAAATCCCATTCGTATGACCTGCTCATTACCGACATGAACATGCCTGTCATGGACGGCGTCCAGCTGCTGGACGTTTGCCGGAGCCACAATCCGACTATCCAGATTATCATCATTACAGGATACGAGGATTTTCAATACGCCAGAGCGGGCGTCCGCAGCCAGGCCATGGACTACTTGTTGAAGCCCGTTGCCCGGGACGACCTGAAATCCGCCTTAAGCAAAATCAAACACGAATTGGATAAGAACCGCAAGGTACGGGACGACTCGGAAATGCTGCAGTGGCGGTTATCCCAGTATTACAAAGAAATGAAGGAACGCTTCCTGCTGGATCTCGTGCGCGGCAACCGCCTGCCCCCCGCCTCCATGCCGGAACGGATTCGACTGTTTCATTTGGAGGATTGGCAGGATGGCCGCGTATGCTTCATCACCGCGGGCATGAGGGAATCCGGCATGCAGAAAGCACCCGAAGGCCGAGCGCCGGAGCAGCTCCGCCTTCCGTTTCAAATGGTCTGCCATGAAATCGCCGAGTCTTATCCGGGCGGCGTTCAAGTGTTTCATGATGCAGCTCATCCCGGTATCATGCATTTCATTGCGCTTGACGGCATTCAGCATGCATTCGCGGATAAACTCGCCTCGCAGGCATCCTCGTATTTAACCGTGGAGGTGCAGGTAGGATTAGGGCTGCCCGTGTCGGGACTTGAGCGCTGGAAAGAGGGTTATATCCACTCCCTCCTGGCCTGGAATCTGGCAGGACGCCAGAACGGACCGGATCAGGCACCCGTAACCGACCAAAGTCCGTTGCTGCCGGACGAAACAAGCCGCGCGCTTCATCGCTGCCTGATCCGGGGCGAATTGGAATCCTTCCGCAGCATCATCCGGAGGGAGCTGGGCGAGTCATTCCGGCTATCGCCTGCCCGCTTGGTACGGAGCCTTTTTCAAATCACGCTGATTATGGAATCCGCCGCTTTCGACAACATACGGCATTCACGGGGAGCGGGGCCTTTATGGATTTCACCCGAATGGGTTTTATGGCTGGAGACCCCGGAGCAGGCGGAACGCCTGCTGATGCAGTGGGCACAGGATTTTGTTGACAACCTCCCAGAATCCGGAGACGGAGACGCTACCCTGATTGAATCCGCCAAGCGGTATATCGAGGAAAATTATATGCAGGAATTATCGCTGACCTCGCTGGCCGAGCAGTATAACTACCACCCTACCTACTTCTCGGAAATGTTCAAGGAAGGGGCTGGGGTCTCGTTCATCCAGTACGTTACGGAGGTTCGGATGAAACACGCCGTACGCCTGCTGCAGGAGACCCGATTGACGGTATGGGACATAGCCGAGCTGACGGGTTTCTCTTCACCCGGCTATTTCAGCTCCAAATTCAAAAAAATGTTCAATCAAAGCCCTTCCGAGTTCCGACTGTCGCAATCCGAAAAAATCGAACACGATGATCCGAAGAAATGAGATTCCGCCCTCTCTCCTCCCCCGGTATGATGTGTTTACCGGGCGCACCGACATACCGATTGTAAGCGCTTCAGGCCATCAGGTAACCGCTCATGCTCATTCATCCTGAAGGGAGGCACATTATGAGAAAGCTGTCCAAGCCCTTATACGGCCAGCAGAATAAGACAGCCTACTTGTTTCTTCTGCCTTGGCTCATCGGCTTCTTCTGTCTGACGCTGGGGCCGATGATCGCATCGCTGTACTTGTCCATGACCAAATTCAACCTGCTGTCATCGCCGACTTGGACGGGACTCAGCAACTATGTCCAGATTTTTACCGAAGACGATACGTTTCAACGATCCTTGTGGCTAACGTTCTACTATGTGTTCTTGTCCGTGCCGCTGAGACTTGCGTTCGCGCTGCTGATCGCCATGGCCTTGAACAAGGGCATCCGCGGACTCGGCATTTACCGGACCGTTTATTACATCCCCTCTCTATTGGGAGGCAGCGTTGCCATTGCCATCGTCTGGCGCCAAATCTTTGACGGCAGCGGGCTGGTCAATCAGTTCCTCGGCTGGTTCGGCATCACGGGCCCCTCGTGGATCGCCCACCCCGACTATGTGGTGTATACGATTATCACGCTGTCCGTCTGGCAGTTCGGATCGGCCATGGTCATCTTCCTTGCCGGTCTGAAACAGATTCCGACTGATTTATATGAAGCATCCGGCGTAGACGGTGCCGGAAAGATCCGTCAATTCTTCGGCATCACGCTGCCGATGCTGTCACCCGTTATCTTTTTCAATCTGATCATGAGCATGATCAATTCGTTCCAAGCCTTCACGCCGGCCTACGTCATCGGAGACGGGCGGGGAGGACCGCTCGACGCCACGATGTTCTACACCTTGTACCTGTATCTGAAAGGCTTCTCGTTCTTCGATATGGGTTATGCCTCGGCACTGGCATGGATCATGCTGGTCATCATCGGGGTGTTCACCGGGATCGTTTTTCTTACATCAAAATTCTGGGTCTTCTACGGGGATAACCAGGAAGGGAGGTAATGGATATGCCGCTTAAGCGACAACTGGTTCAAGCCGGGAGGCATGCCGCCATTATCCTCCTCGGCCTGCTCATGCTGTATCCGGTGCTGTGGCTCGTCTTCAGCTCGTTTAAACCGAATCATCTTATCTTCACCAACAGCAGCCTCATTCCGACTGCCTTCACGCTGGATCATTACGTGAACGGCTGGAGCGGGCTCCAGGGCATTTCCTTCGGCCGATTCTTCGGCAACTCCGTGCTGATCTCGGTCATGAGCGTCATCGGGAACATCGTCTCCTGTTCCCTGGCAGCCTACGCCTTCTCCCGATTGAAGTTCAAATTCAAAGGCCTGTGGTTCAGCATCATGCTGGTGACGATTATGCTGCCTTACCACGTAACGCTCGTGCCTCAATACATTCTGTATAACGAGCTTCATTGGATCAATACGTATTTCCCGCTCATCCTGCCCAAATGGCTGGCGCATGACTCTTTCTTCATTCTGCTGATGGTTCAGTTCATCCGCGGCATTCCGCGGGAGCTGGACGAGAGCGCGACCATCGACGGCTGCGGACAATCGCAGATCTTCTTCCGCATCGTGGTGCCGCTTCTCGTCCCTGCGCTGATTACGACGGCCATCTTCACCTTCATCTGGAGTTGGGACGACTTCTTCAGCCAGATGATTTATTTAAGCAAGATTGATTTGTTCACTGTACAGCTTGGGATCCGATCCCTGTTCGATCCCTCGGGGCAATCGGATTGGGGGGCGCTGCTCGCCATGTCCACGCTGTCGCTGCTGCCTGTGACGATCATTTTTCTGGTGTTTCAACGGTATTTTCTCGAAGGCATTGCCACGACCGGCCTGAAGTAGCCTCAGAAGCTGCCTGCCGACGTGCGAGGGCGTGCTGCAAATGAACCAATTATGATTAGACTGGGGGATTATCCATGTTGAAGAAATGTTTCGTTGGCATGTTGGCTTCGCTCCTATTATTCGTCACCGCCTGTTCCGGAACGGATCACACGGGAGAAGGCGGGAATGCGGACGCAGGGGCCGAGCCGAGCGGCCAAGTTGAGCTGCGCATGATGTGGTGGGGCGACCAGAAACGGGCCGATATTACGAACGAAGCCCTGAAGGTGTTCCAGAACAAACATCCGAACATCAAAATCGTCGGCGAATTCTCGCCTTCCTCCGGATATTTCGATAAGCTGAACACCCAGCTCGCTTCCGGCACCGCGCCGGATATCTTCTTCCTGGGCGGAAACGTCGTGGACTATGCCAAAAAAGATGTGCTGCTGAACCTGGATCCGTATGTCGGCAGCGAACTGAAGCTGGACGGCATGGATGCCACCATGGTGGAATACGGCCGCCTGGATGGGAAGCTTCAGCATATTTCGGCCGGCGCAAACGCCCGGGGAATCGTCATCAACAAGGCACTGTTCGAAAAGGCAGGCATTCCTCTGCCGGAGCAGGATTGGGATTGGGAGGACTTTGCCGCCATCAGCAAAGAATTGTCCGATAAGCTTGGCGACGGCGTATACGGTACCTATAATTTCACCGTCGACGGAATGGATATCTTTCTGAAGCAGCGCGGAAAACAGCTGTATGATATGGAGAACGGAAAGCTCGGCTTCGCGAAGGAAGACATTCAGGAATGGTTCGAGTATTGGGAACAGGCTTCGAAGGCCGGCGTTGTCGTTACGCCTGAACTTCAGGTGTCCAATCCGCACGATGATACCAGCAAATCCTTGTTGATTACGGGTAAAGCCGCCATGAGCCTCCTCCCTTCCAATCAGTTGGCCGCATTCCAGAGCCTGACGGAAGATCCGCTCATCCTCCATCCGGTACCTAGAGGTCCGAAGGGTACGGGCGTGGTATTCGAGTCCAGCCAAGGACTATCCGGATATGCCAACACCAAGCATCCGAAGGAAGTCGCCACGCTCATGGACTTCTGGATCAACGATCCCGAAGCGGCCAAAATCCTCGGCAACGACCGCGGCGTGCCGGTGACGGAAGCCAACCGCAACCTTCTCCAGGAGGAAGCGGGTCCTGTGGAAGAGATTGTGTACAATTATACGAGCCTCGTATCGGAAGCCACGAAGACCGAGCCTTTTGACGTGAGTTATAATCCGCCGGGATTCGCCGAGTTCTCCAAGCTGGCCCAGACGACGACCCAGGAGATCGGTTTCGGCCGGAAAAACGTCGAGCAGGCCGTTGCGGACTTCTACAACGGCACCGTGCGCATATTTGAATCGAATCAATAACAAAGCTTTCAAGGAGGCGGACATGACAGAAGCTATGCTGGACCGGCTGCGGCGGATTTCGATACCGGATCGGGTGCAGCCGGGCAAACCGGAAGACCGGAGGCTGCTGCAGGAGTGGCAGGCGACAGGCGTCCGATTCGCGGCATCGGGAGGACGGCTGGAAACGGCTTATTATACCGCGCTGGAGAAGCTGCTGGCCTGCATCGTGCCGATGAACGGCACCGATCCGATTCTGCAGGAGGGCGGTATCTATCTCGGCTGCTGGCTGGAGAGCACCGGCACCATCAACGCGGAACTGCTATCGCGACTGATCCCTTCGGTCTCGGAAACAACCTACCTCGCCTTTGCCGATCAGCAAAGAGAGGATGGGCTGCTCCCTTATAAACTGACGGAGAAGGGCCCTTCATTCCGCCAGATCCAGCTCGTCACGCCGCTGGCGCGCTGCGTCTGGAACCACTATGAGCTTCATGGAAGGGGTCTCTCCTTCCTGAAGACCATGTACCAAGCCATGTCGCGTTACGACGATTGGATCGCGCGTTACCGCAACACCCGGGGGACCGGCTGCGTGGAGGCTTTCAGTACCTTTGATACCGGGCATGATCTGTCGCCCAGGTTCTGGCATGTTCCGGACACACCTTATAGGAACGATGCCGCAGCCTTCCACCCGGACTCCCCGGTTCTGCCCTTCCTGGCACCGGATTTGACGGCCAACATCTACTGCCAGCGCATGTATTTGGCCCGCATGGCCGAAGAGCTCGGCGAATCCGGAGCCGATTGGAGGACCAAAGCCGAAGCCAGCCTGGACAGCCTCTTCCGTTACTGTTATGACGAAGACGATCAATTCTTCTATGACCGGGATCGGAACGACGAGCTGGTCCGGGTCCAATCCGACGTGCTGCTGCGCGTGATGGCCTGCGAGGTGGGCGACGACGAGCTGTTTGGCAACATGCTGCGGCGGTATTTGCTGAATACCGGCAAATTTTTCGCCAAATATCCGTTTACGTCCATGGCGATGGACGATCCGCGGTTCGATCCGTCCTCCTCTTATAACAGCTGGGGCGGGCCGTCCAATTTCCTGAGCTTGATCCGGGCGCCGCATGCCTTTGAACATCACCACCGCTATGTCGAGCTGACCTGGGTGCTGCAGCCGATTCTGTCCGCCTTGTCCAAGGCGAAGCGCTTCCCGCAAACCTTGAGCCCTTGGACAGGTGCAGAGGGCTTTACCGAGGCGTATTCCCCCTCCATTCTGTGCCTGCTGGATTACGTGGAACGGCTCTGCGGCATCATGCCGATCGGATCGGATCGCCTGTGGTTTACGGGATTGCTTCCGGTCGATATGGACCATGGGGAAGAAGTCGCCGGCAACACGGCCTATAGCCGAACCGTGAACGGGCTGCACTACGAACTGGTGAATACCCCGGACAACGTCACCGTATACCGGGAAGGCCGCGTTCATATTCAAGGGCCCGCCGGGATTCGGCTGGTCACGGACCGCAGCGGACAATTGGATGGCGTGATCGGCATGAGCGCGCGAACCATTGAAGGCGAGCTCCGCTATCAAGGCACATCCATTCCGATCCGGATCAAAGGCAATGAAATGCAGCAGTATTCAGACGGAGATTTGAAGACGGAGAGGGATATCGGCATCATCTATCCTAGCTATCGTTAATTGAAGGAGGTGAACGCTTAAGCGTGAAAATTGCAGACATTCAGCTTCGGGACCCCTACGTACTGCCTGACCCGACACAGCGAATATACTACATGTACGGCAGCACCGACAAAAATATATGGAAGGAAGGAAACGGCTTCGATGTCTATATCAGTCGGGATCTAATCGATTGGGAAGGCCCTTATCCGGTCTTTCGCAAACCGGACGATTTCTTCGCGGACGTGAACTTCTGGGCGCCCGAGGTCTACTATTACCATGGGCGTTACATCATGTTTGCCACCTTCCGCCGAAAAGATAACGATCTGCTGGGCATTGCGGTGCTGTCGGCTGAGCAGCCGACAGGGCCCTTCTCCCTCTATAGCGATGGGCCCGTGACCCCTGTCGACTGGAGTTCCCTGGATGGTACGCTGCATATCGACGAAACGGACCGGCGGTGGATGGTGTTCTGCCACGAGTGGCAGCAGGTCGGCGACGGCGAGATTTGCGCCATGCGCCTGAGTCCCGATCTCACGGAGGCCGCCTCGGAGCCCGTGACCCTGTTCCGAGCCTCTGAAGCCGCTTGGGCCACGCCGTTCCACTCGCCCCGCTTTCCCGGATCGGGCAATTATGTGACGGACGGCCCGTTTCTTTTTCGGACAACATCGGGGAGTCTGCTCCTATTATGGGCCAGCTTTGTGGATGGCCGATACGCGCTCGGCGTTGCCAAGTCGCCAACCGGCAAGCTGACGGGTCCCTGGCTTCAAGAGCCCGAACCCTTATATTCCAGCGACGGCGGGCACGGCATGGTGTTCCGTACCTGGAACGGCCAGCTGATGCTGACCGTGCATACCCCGAACCGCACGCCGGATGAACGGCCGATCTTCATCCCCGTCGCGGAAGATGGTGATAGCATCAAGGTGGATAGGATGTATCGGACAACACGTATGCCCAAGTAAAATCCCTATACAAAAAGGCCGCTCTCCATGAAGATGGCAGAGCGGTCTTTTAATAGTTTTTTTGCATTCCTAAGCTAAGCTATGCTTTGCTTTGATTTGCAGTACAAACAAAAGGAAGCCGTACGCATACGGCCTCCCTCTACTCATTTATTACAGCTTCACGATTTTACCGGTCTCTTGGGATTCGAATGCACCCAGGATCACGTTCAAAGAACGAAGTCCTTCCTCACCGGAAATGCTAGGCGGCGTGTTCGTGAGAATGGATTCGACGAAAGCGTCGATGACGCCGCTCGGTACCTGTTTCTCATTGGTTGCCATGGCGCCTACCTTGTAGGTCTCCACCGTACCGTCTGTCAGCTCTACAACCACCTCGTCGCCGTTAACGGTACCGATCTTCATGGCACCTTTCTCGCACCACAATACCGTTCCGTTATCGCCGGATCTGTAATGCGTCCAGCTTGCCATCAGCGTGCCCACGGCCCCGCTCTTCATGCGAACGATGCACGTCGCGTTGTCGTCTACATCGGTTCCTTCTTTATGGACCGTTCCGATAAAACCTGCCACTTCCACGATCTCATCGTTCAGCAGGTAACGGATAAAGTCGGATTTGTGCACGCCGAGATCGCCCATGGCGCCCATAATCGCTTCTTCCTTGCGGAAGAACCAGCTGTCGCGTCCATCCAGGCTCCAGCTCTCCGGACCGCCGTGGCCGAAGGAAGTACGGAAGGTAAGCACTTTGCCGAGCTTGCCGGAATCCAGAATCTCCTTCGCTTTTACGTGCGGTGGCATGAGGCGTTGATTGTGGCCTACCATCATGTACACCCCGTTCTTGCGGGCGGCCTCGATCATTTGCTCTCCTTCTTCAGCCGTCGTAGCCATCGGCTTCTCCACCAGCACATGAAGGCCGGCATTCGCAGCCGCGATGCTCATCGGAGCATGCAGATAGTTCGGCGTACATACGCTAACGGCGTCCAGCTTCTCGTTCTTCAGCAGTTCTTGGTAGTCTGCGTAGGCTTTACCGCCATACTGGGCTGCCATCTCTTCGGCGCGTTCCTTCACCGGATCGGCAAAAGCAACCAGCTCCACGTTAGCATTGTTCGCGTATTCAGGAATATGTCTGCGCTGGGCGATCGCGCCGCAGCCAAACACTGCCACTTTAATTTTGCTCATTGAAAGTCTCCTTTTTTTGCTTATAGATTAAAATTGGTTCAGGTAGTTCTGCTTCAGCCAGTTCATGCTGTTCTCCACGCTTTGCAGCGGCGGATTCTGACATACGTCCTGCTCCACGATCAGCCATTCCGTGCCTGCATCGGATGCAGCCTGAATGACGCCCGGCAGATTAACCGAGCCTTGGCTCAGCTCCAGCGTCTTCATATTGCCTTCCGCATCCTTGCTGAAGTCTTTCAGGTGAAGCAGCGGAAGACGTCCGGCGTATTTCGGAATGTAAGTGAGCGGATCTTGTCCGGCGAATTGTACCCAGCATACGTCCATCTCCACTTGCACGGCTTCCGGCGTCGTTGCGGAATACATCGCATCAAAAACGAACTGGCCATCAACCTCGGCTTCGAATTCGAATGCATGGTTATGGTATCCAAAGATCAGTCCCTGCTTGCGGGCTTCGGCCCCTACTTCCTCCAGGAAGGAGAAGAGGTTCTTCCAATCCTCGGCATCTTTACGATCTTCTTCGGCCACGTATGGACACATCATATATTTAGCGCCAATGGTTTTCAGGTAATCAATTTCCTTCTGCAGGTCTGCTCGAAGCAGATGCAGGCCCACGTGACTGCCGATCGCTTTCAGGCCAAGCTCTTGAAGAAGCGTTTTCATTTCCTCGGCCGGAATGTCTCCATAACCTGCGAACTCCACGCCTTCATAACCCAATTCAGCAACTTTGCGTAGCGTACCGCGGAAATCCTGTGCCGTTTCATCGCGCAGCGTATACATTTGCAAACCAATGTTCATTCTTCTCATTATAGCGCACCTCGATTCCAAAAATGAGTTACTGCTCTATCTGCTACTATCATACATGCAAATAGGCTAAAATGAACATAAACAATATTGCTGCAACATGAACTATCTGCTTATATTTTTACTGGGGGTTGTTACCATTATGGAAGCTAGGCTGCTCATCTGCGACTATTCCTATCACTTTCAGCAATTCAGCAACAGCCATCGGGGCGGCTTGACGACCTATCTGTTCCGACTTCAAACCGAAGGCTCCTGCGAAATCTATTGCAACGGCATCGAGCACCACGTACAGGCAGGCGACCTGCTGCTGCTGAAGCCAGGCGATGAATACGAGCTGCGGGTGAAGGAAGACGGCGAAGATGGCCGCGTGTCCAGCGGGGATTATTTTATATTCTGCGACGGCTCCTGGATTGATGATTGGTGGAACCGCATCCCCCGCCCTGTCGTCAGTCACGTCGGGCTCGACGATTATTTGCTCGGTCTGTGGAGACAGATGCTGCTGGAGAAGCGGCGCGGCCTTGAAGGGGAAATCGGGGAACTGACCGACTACCTGCTGCGCAGTCTCTGCCTCTGCCTGGACCGCGCCATCACCGAGATCAAGCCGACCGATCGCCTTGCCTTCACCGCCCTGCGGCTGAAGCGATTCGTGGAGGAGCACGCCACCCTAACCTTCAAGCTGGAGGAGGCTGCTTCCCATGTCGGGCTTAGCTTATCCCGGGCGGTTAAACTGTTCAAGGAGTATTACGGAAAAACCATGATCCAGTACGCCCTCGAGATCAGGCTGAACGCAGCCGTAGAGCGCATCAAATACAGCACGATGACGCTGGAGGAAATCGCGGAAACCTGCGGCTTCGCAAGCTACTCTTATTTTCACCGGGTATTCCGGGCCAACTATGGCGTGTCCCCGGTGAAATTCCGGGAAACGGCAACGGTGCCGGCAAGGCCGGGGCAGGAGAAAAGCCCCCGCTAATTTTTTTCTACTATAATATAAAGAAGCAGCCATGCTCCTCCTCAAAGGCAGGGGCTAGGCTGCTTTGTACTTTAGTAACTCGAAATATTCTCCAAAATGCCATTATAGAAGTAGAGATAATGGTCTGAGCCATACGAGGATTCATAGACCCACATGTCGGTCGTTCCCCATGAATAGATATCTTCATAGTGACGATCATATAATCCCCATGACAGATAAACCATCTCGGTCGTCATTCCTGTGCTGATTACGGATTCCCTGATTTTTTTCCAATATTTCTCCGGAAAATTAAATTGCTTATACGGACTAGTTGTCATGAAGCCGGATTCAAAATCGTAGGCATCCAGTTCGGCATAATAGGTCCTGCCGTTATGTGTAAAATAAACGTTCAACCAATCGCCAAGAACGCCGTCGCGTTTGATCTTGGTTATTTTCACCTGGGCCAGATTGCCGACGCCGTTTGCTATGCTTCCCTGGGCATTATTGATTAGCATGTTGTGCTTAAAAATCCACGCTGTCTTTCCAATATATTTATGATGCGATTCGTAAAGATCGTTTACCGGCACTGTGACTTTATGTGTTTCGCTTTGGAGCGTCACGTTCTTCAAGTAGTCATGCAGCAAATCATAATCTGCCGAAACTTTGATTTTGAAGGCATCTTTCAGCAGCTGGACCGGAATCATGAGTTTGCCCTCGACCAACTGGACAGGCGCAGTATAAGACGTGGCAACGCCGTTGATTTTCACGTATTTCGAATTCTTTTTTGCCACCACCTTCATCGTACCCTTCCAGATGGAAACTTGCCCGGTTTTGTTATTCATTTCAAAATTGATATCCAATGCCTTGGTTACAGCTGCCGCCGGAACCATCGTGTTATTCTTGAGAATCACGCCCTCTTCTTTTAGCTTTGAAGCTGTGATGTTCCCCGAGCTTGCTGCGGTGCCAACCCCCGGCAAACTGCACAGGGCAACCAAGAAAACCAGAAAAAACAACATCTTTCTCACAGAATAATCCTCCAGTATATGTATAATCTTTCCTCCAAGATGAATCCGGAATATTATAACATGTTTCGACAACATATATAGGTAATTTGAACCAAATTAAAATAGCCCCGGTTTCCCGGAGCCAGCTATTCCTATATCCGAACCCTCATATCTTCATTCATAGCATCGCAGCCCCAGCGGCGGCAAAGACCAGCGCGAAATAAACGCCGACCCCTATCAGATGATTGCGATTCCACTCCCGCGGCTTGATCTCGATAATGTACGGGAGCAGCCACAGGAAGCTGGCGACAAACCATGCAGCGGAGGCCAATCCGATAAACAGCAGTTTCTTTCCTTGCTCGTATTGGAAGACAGGGTCCATCCCGTTAAAACGGATCAGGGAGCCGCTGGTCAAGGTACCGGAATAAGCCAAAACCATGAACACGGCCACGATCAAAAGCGTGCCGATGGCCTTGAGACCGTCCGAAGTCAGGAAATTCGGCCGTCTCCCCTTCTTTCCGGAAAAGCCGATCAAAAAGAATACAAACCCGACCAAAATGGCCACACCTGCTCCTGAAGCGACAACGCCCCCCGAAACGGCTGCCGCCAAAGCTAGAATCGGAATCATCATGTTCTCTTCCACTCACTCTCGTACCTGCTGAACCATGCGGTCTTAGCATAAAATTGTTGAACTCTTGATCCAACACGCTTTCGATGAACAGGAACCGATGTAACAAACGTCCCGTTTCAGAAACAGGCATCTTGAAACCAGATAGGGACATTCCAAATTATAGCATAGAGCTCCTGTATCCCGGGCTTACTTTATAGCTTATCGTCACCAGCAGGGATGGAGGCGATAAGCCGTGTGCCTGGATAATAATGACAGGTTACTCCAGAGAATTGGTTAGACCGCTGCCCTTAAAAATATCAAATCCGAGTTCCTGAAGAACCTTCACGGCATCTTCAACAGGCAGTTTGGGGAGATGAAACTCCTGATCGATGACCTCTCGCAGCTCGCTGAGCCCGGATAGAATCCGCTTTTCCACCTTCCCGTCTGCATACCGGATACTCAGCACATTGTCGACCAGGGACAGCGAGCGCTGCTGATCCAATTGCCACAGCTGGCAGCGTAATGTAGAGGTGAAGAGATCATTAGGCTTGAAGTACTCTCTTATGGCAGGTTGGAAGTCATCGAATTGATACGTTTCCCTCGTATCGAATGACCAAACCAACTCTGTCAGCAGTCGGCCATCTACATACCGATAATAAGTATACGTTCCCGGTTCATCCCCCGAACGCAACCTCACTTCGATTCCAGCATACTCGGAAACTCGATCTGAATCGGTCTCCAAACGAACGGGTTCGAAAAAAGGTGCGGAGTTTCCACAATCCACGTACACTTCTTCGCTTTCGTTGGGCAGACGAACAAGCAATCCGACATGCCCTCCGCCCAGCAACGTATAACGGGTTTGGAAACCAAGCCGGTTCAACAGCTGATGGAGACTGCTGTTAATCATATAACAAGTGCCTCCCGCATTCAGCTGCCACAGCTGATCTACGAATCTCTTCTCATCCTGCTCCAATCTTCCTTTTTGATGATATTCTCGATACTGCAGCAACGTGGTAACGTTCTCGAACGGTACACGCTGATGATGTGCGGTGCAAATTTCAGTTAAATATTCCAATGAAGCTTCCCTTATCGGGACTTGAATATATTGCAAATAGTTATTTGCCCACTGAGGCAGTTGTCCTTGATTCTGCACAAAGTTCACGCTCCCTTTCTTCTGATGTAAGGTATGCTCTTTATTTTAAAGATTCTATATATCATTACGTCATACCAATGACTGCACGATTTATACAAAAATGGTCTTACCTATAGGTAAGACCATTTTCTACGACGAAAGTCCACTATTCATGAATGGTTCCGGCACTCATGGACTGCTCATGATGCAGCAACCACTGCTTTCGCGATAAGCCGCCGCCATATCCGCCGAGCTCACCGCTCGTATTGATCACGCGGTGGCATGGAATGACAATCGCAAGCTGATTGGCGCCATTCGCTTGGGCAACGGCACGATACGCGGTCGGTCTTCCCATCGCCGCTGCGATTTCGCCATACGAAGATGTTTGGCCGGGGGGAATCCGCAGCAATCGGCCCCACACTTCTTGTTGAAACGGCGAACCCCGCAAGAACAAGGGCGTCTTGAATTCCGTTAACTTCCCTTCAAAATACGCTGCGAGCTCCAGCTCGATCGAACGGATCGGAGCCGTATGGCCCGGAATGATCGCCGACTTGGTTCTCTGCCGGAGACGTTCAACCTCACGCTCCAGGCCCCGGCGGTCCACGAATTCGAGCAGATACAGCGCCTCTTCATCCGCGATGGCCATCATCGGCCCGAGACGCGTGTCGATCCATGAAGCTTTTAAAATGTTATGGTGCCCCGATCGGCTAGGCGCCGCGCCCATGATGCGGGAAAATGCATCCCTAAAACCGCTGCTCGACTCGTAGCCGGTCGACAGCTGCGCATCGATGACGGCATGCCCCTCCCGGATTTGCTTCAGGGCAAGTCCCATTCGCCGTGCCCGTGCGTATTCAACGAAGGTCATCCCGAACCGTTTCTTGAACTGGCGCCTTGCCGTTGAAGCATCGACGGACAGCTTCTGGAAATCCTGGTTGGTCCACCTTTTCTCCGGATTCTCCTCAACGGCTTCTACAAGCAGCCGGACCAGGTCCGATACCTGATTGGGGTGCGATAGCGGACGGCAGCGTTTGCAAGGCCTGAAGGATGCAAGCAGCGCTTCTTGAGCCGTCTCGTAAAATTCGCAGTTTTCCATCTTCGGTTTCCGGGCCGGGCATGTCGGGCGGCAGAACACTCCTGTAGTCTTCACGCCTACATAAAACACGCCCTCGTACTCCGATTTCTTTTCCAGCAGCGCCTGGTAATACTCCTGCTGATTGGCAGCCGATATCACTTGGGTTCCTCCCCGCTCTGATGTACTTTCTAAGGGGCCATACGCTTGTTGGCCTTAATCATCATGCTCTCTTGTTCTCGTGTTTCTATTATATTTCTTTTGCCGGCATGACGTGGCCGAAAAACGTGCACGAATATTTTCGAGAGGAAAAAGCACCGACTCCGTAACCCTGATTGACCAATCATACGAAAAGCCCCTTCCGTTGACCGGAAGAGGCTTTTTTCTTTCAAGAATATGATTTTCGCTTGAAGTTTAACCTTTGATGGATCCTGCCACCATGCCCTTCATGATTTGCTCCTGCAGGATCAGGTAGGCCGCGATCGTCGGAATGACCGCGATCGCCATCGCTCCCATCGTCAGGCTGTAATCCGTGCCGAAGCCGTCCGAGAACAGGGACAAGCTGAGTGGGAGCGTCTTCAGCGCCTGCGTATTGATGAATACGAGGGCGAAGGAGAAATCATTCCAGAATCGGAGGAATGCCAGAATCGATATCGTTGCCACAATCGGCGTACAGAGCGGCAGAATCATTCGGCCGAAGATTCCCCACCAGCCGCTGCCGTCGATCATGGCCGCTTCTTCAATCTCTCTTGGAATGGATGACATGTACGCCATCGCCAGGAAGATCGCGATCGGCAGCTCAAACGCCGTATATGGCAGGATGAGTGCGCCGTACGTGTCGAGCAGGCCGATATTTTTCATCATAATGAACAGGGGCACCAGCGTACTATGGATCGGAATCAGCAGCCCCGTCGTAAACAATACCACCACCAGCTTTTTAAACCGAAACTGGAATCTGGACAGCACATACGCCGCCAGCACGCTGAGCAGGATGGTCAGCACGACGGCCGTAATCGTTACAACCGTCGAATTGATCATCGCTCGGCCCATATTTCCGAGCTCCCATGCCCGGAATAAATTCTCGGTCATCCACTCCTTCGGCAAGCCGTAAGGGTTGTTGAAGAAATCCTGGTTCGATTTAAACGCGCTCGTAAAAAGCCAGTACAAGGGATAGAGCGTAAGAATCGCATACACAATCAGCAGCAATTTTACGAATCCGGTTAACCCCTTCGTGATGACGCGTTTCCCTGAGGTGCTTCCGGTCCCGGTCGTCTGTAAATTCACATCGCTCCCTCCTTCATGTTAACTTGACTTTCTGCGCGTTGCGAAATAGTTAAGCGCGATAAGAATGGCGCTGACGACCATGATCATCGTGGAAACGGCGGAGCCGTAACCGTAACGGTATACGCTGAACGTGCTGTTGTACATATAAGTAGCAAGAAGCTCGGTCGACTGCGCCGGTCCGCCGCCTGTCATCACGATGACATGGTCAAAAGCTTTCAGGCTTCCCGAGATACAGAGCACAATGGTTACGACCACCGTGCTCCAGACCATCGGCAGCGTGATTTGCATCAGCTTGTTCCAGCCGGTGGAGCCATCGATTTGGGCCGCATCGTGGATCTCTGGCGAAATATTTTGCAGCGCTGCGATAAAGATGACCAGATAAGGGCCGATGTTTGCCCAGTTAATCGGGATCGATATCGCCAGCATGTTGACCTTCGGATCGGACAGCCAAGCACGGGTCCATGACTCCAGGCCGAGCATCTCCAGCACATAGTTGGCAATCCCGAACTGCGGGTGGTAAATGTAACCCCAGATGAGACCGACAACCACCGTGGAGAGAACCATTGGCATGAAGACGGCGGACCGGATGAACCTGGAGAAGAACGAATTCTTGAACAATACGATAGCCAGAATCAACGCGATCGGAACCTGGCCGATAATGGACGATACGACCAGAATCAGGTTGTTTCGAAGCGCCCGCCAGAAGATCGGATCCTTGAACATCTCTCTATAATTGTCAAGGCCGACGAACGTGGCGTCTCCGAACCCTTTCCAACTGAAAAATCCGTAGTAAGCTGACCAAAAAACCGGAATGATGACAAATATCAGAAACAACAGAAGCGCAGGAAGAAGAGCTATGGCTATAAATCCTTTGCTTCTCATCGCTGTAGGCATGGCAGCCTCCTCCCTCCTAATCCTTATGCAGCGGGTAATCTATTCTTATGGAGTAGCGGATCGGGCTTGCGCATCCTGTAGCTTCTGGGCCACGCCTTCGACGGCACCGCCCATCATGATTTCCTGCAGGCCGTTGTTGATGACTTCAGCCGCTTCTGCAGACAGATAAGCATCGTATACCGGCGTAATGCCTGTGGATTTCACCAGGTTAAAGGCTTTGTAGTACAAGGAAGTAACTTTCGACTCATCGATTTCGGTATCGTACATGACCATGGAGTTGCTCTCGGCAATCGCTTTTTGCGCTTCCGGTCCACTCACGGCATAAATCAGTTCGAGCGCCAATTCTTTCGCTTTCCCTTCCGTTCTGCTGCTAAGGGCTAGACCGCCGCCAGCTCCGCCGGAAATGGTGTTAGCCTCGCCTTTGCCACCAGGGATCGCAGGCAGAGTCGTCACTTCAATATCCTTCATCTGCTCTTCGGAGGAAGAAGCCGCCAAGTTGGTGAGCGTCCACGCGCCGCTGATCATCATTGCTGCATTGCCTTGGATGAAATACTGCTCGGCTTGCGTGTTGTCGATGCTGTTGGCACCTTCTTGGAATGCTTTGTTGTCGACGAGCTCTTTGAAATAGCCAAGTGCTTCGATAAACTCAGGATCGGTGAATTTCGCGCCATCCTGTGCTGCCGCTTTTTTGAACCATTCGGTGCCGGTCACGCGGTCGGCAATCGATCCGATAATGGTGGATTGCGCAACCCACGGCGCTTTGTTTCCGAGGGCGATCGGCGTAATGCCGTTATCGTTGAACGTTTTAACCGCCGCCATCATTTCTTCCCAAGTCGTCGGAACTTTTACGTTATGTTTGTCAAACAACGCTTTGTTGTAGTAGAGAATCGATGTTGCGGACATGCCCAGTGGAGCGGAGTAAATCTGGCCGTCCTCGAACTCGTATGGATCAAATGCGCCCGGCAGGAATTTGTCCTTCCAATCGGAATGGGCGTCCAACACTTCCGTGATCGGTTGAAGCAGCTTCGCTTGATGAAGCTCGGCCGACTGACTTCCCGCATAAACGAAGAACACGTCCGGCATTTCATTCGCAGCCGCAACGGTGCTCAGACGCTGACGGTAACCGTCCGGCGGAATCGCTTGCGCGTCGAGCGTAACTTCAGGATGGTCCTGAGCAAATTGATCGATAAAACTCCGGACTGATTTCGCGCGCAGGTCGTCACCGGCAAAGTTATGCCAGATGGTCAGCTTGACCTTTTCTTGATCGCCTTCGTTCCCTCCGGCCTGCTCTTTGCTTTGCCCGCCTCCGCAAGCTGCAAGAACCAGTGTCATCATCAGCAGTACAAGACCTATTTTACGTTTTGGTCTCATGGTCAATCCCCCTTTTAATATACGAAAATGATGAAGCTTCAAGATGATTAGCCCAAGTATAAAAGAGGATGTAACGCTTACATAGGGGATATAATTCAGTCCATAGAGGGACAAAATTCAGGATTCGGGATTTGTCCGATACTCCGAAGGGGTCAGTCCGGTCCACTTTTTGAACAGGCGGTTAAAATATTTGATATCCTCGTAGCCGACTTCATTCGCGATTTCACTGATTTTGGCCGGCGTTTCCCGCAGCAGGTGCATCGCTTTCCGAAGCTTCGCCTGGGTTACGAATTCGATGTAATTCTGTCCGGTCTCCTTCTTGAACATTTCGCTGAAATAGTTGGGGTTCATATGAACATGCTTGGCTACTTGTTGGAGCGACAAGCTCTGTCCCAGATGCTCATGAATGAAGGAGATCGCTCGCTGGACGGGACTTGTCGTCGACACCATATCACGGTACTCCTTCATGATGAGACCGAGCGAATCGACCAGCACCTTCTCCGGATTCTTGGTCAACTCGCGGATATCGTACGTCTCTTCCACTTTCAACGGACTGGTATAGCCGATAGACGTCGCAGCCCGTATGAGCCAGCGCTGTGCCGAAACGATCAGGGAATGCAGGTAAGCCTGAACCGAGCCGGGCGTTGCCTGGCTCTGGCTTTGGATACGCCGCAGCAGATCCGCCACCCATGCCTGCAAGTCGGCGGATTCCCCCGAACGCAGCAGGGATGACAGCTTGGTCTCTTCTTCCATCGAACATACCGTGCGGATGCCTGTACGTCCTTCGATATCTTCATAACGGATATGCCGTTCCGATTGCAGCAGCCACTCGTAGGAGCTGGCCTCTACCGCGGTAGCCAGCGCAATGTGCAGCTCCCTGGCGCTTGCGACCCGCCGGCCGCTGGCAGCCGTGATGCGGCAGGCATGCGTGGATTCCATCTTATGCAGAGCGGAATCTACCCGCCCCCAGCCATGATTCGGCTCTGCCCGCACCAACAGAAGCAGGGAGCCGTTCCATTCCAGCCACGCGCATTGCAGCACTTCGGCCAGCTCCGTGCCGATTAATCGATGCAGCTCGCTAACGTTCGATTGCTCCGCCTCTTCTGGATGCAGCGGATATACCGACAGCATCCAGATCTGCAGCACCGAACCGTTAGATTCCAAACACAGCTCCGGGTATCGCTCACACAATTCGGCCTCGGCATGCTCATCCAGCGGAGTGCCGGAAGCAAGCAGCCTTCGCAGAAAACCCCGGTTGACCACCATTTCCTGGGCCTTCCCCTTCGCTTGTGTAAGCCTGCGCTGCAGCAGCCGTTCCCTGGCTTGGACAGCAGCCTCGATAATTTCCCCGGGCCTGCTCGTCTTCAGCAGGTAATCGCTCACGCCTTCCCGCATCGCCTGCTGCGCATACGCGAATTCATCGTATCCCGAGATGACGATGATCTCGATCTCGGGATGCTGCTGCTTGACTTGATGCGCCATGTCCAATCCGCTCAGGCCTGTCATGCGTATGTCCGTAAATATGATTTCGGGCATTTCAACGGGAATACGCTGAAGGGCTTCCTCCGCCGAAGCCGCGGGCGTCAGCACCGTAAAGCCGTTATCCGCCCAATTGATCACGGTACTCAAACCGTTTCGAATGATCACTTCATCATCAACGATCATGACCTTCAATGTCGCCATCCCCTTTGCCGGATATTTCCGATTGTTGAATTTCAGGTAAATCAGGTATCGTAAACATCACCCGTGTCCCGGCACCCTCGGTGCTCTCCACTCGCAGCCCCGCATCCTTCCCGTAATGAAGGAGCAGCCGCTTATGGACGTTCCGCAGCCCGTAGCTGCCGCGCGGGGCTTGTCCCTTCTCGTACTGCAGCGGATTTTCGACCAGCTGCTCCTGGAGCCATTTCAGGCGCTCCGCCGTCATCCCGATGCCGTCATCCTCCACCACGAAGCGGATCCCTTCGGGTTCGCGGTGTCCGCGAATCGTAATCGTCCCTATCCCGTCACGGCTCAGGATGCCATGCAGCATGGAATTCTCCACCAACGGCTGCAGCAGCAGCTTCAGCATGGTGTGCTGATACAGTTCCTCTTCCACATGATCCTTAAACTCGAATTTTTCCGGATAGCGGATGGTTTGGATATTCACGTAATGGCGGACATGCATGATCTCCTGCTGTATCGTGCAGTATTCCTGCCCGTTGTTGAGGCTGAACCTCAGAAAATCGCTGAGCGACCCCACCATCTCGGCAATCTTCACATCTTGGTTCATCAGCGCCAGCCAATGGATCGATGACAGCGTATTGTAGAGGAAATGCGGATTGATCTGCACCTGCAGCGCATGCATATCCGCCTCCTTCTTCAGCGACTCGTTCAGCTTCACTTCATCGGTAAGCTTCACGATCCGGGAGCTGAGCCGGTTATAACTGATAATCAGCTGCCCGACCTCGTCGACCGTCTTGACCGGCAGCGCCGGCAGCGGCTCTTCCGGGCTTGAGTTCTTGAGGAATTTCGTTAAGACGGACAGAGGGTTCGTAATCTTCTGGATCAGGAAAAGAACCAGCGCAATGGCGAGCAGGATGGCCACCGTGACCGCAACCGCCGTCAATTTGATGAAATACTGGTTCTGGGAACGGTATTCCTGCGAGGGAATGATGCCGACGAGCTTCCAGTTCACGCTGGACATTTTCTTATAGAGAATGGTCTTCTTGCTGCTTCCCTCGCCATAGTCAATATTGCCGCTAAGCCCCTCGAACTCTCCAATCGCAGGATAATAATCCGCCAGCGTCAAATTGGTCTCCATATCCGGCGGACCGGCGATAATCCGGTTATTCTCGTCAAGAAGAAGGACGAATCCGGTCTTCTCCAGGACGGCCTGCCGGAACTGATTGGCAATGACGCCCTGATCCAGATTGATCTGCAGGTTCCCGATCGGCTTGTATTTATCCGTGCTCCGAATCGGCCTGGCCAGCGTGATGACCTTCCTGACGCCTTCAAAGGTCCACTGCCGGTGAACGAATGACCACCATTTGGGATGGTGTTCGTAATAATCGGGAACCGTTTCGGTAATATTCCGGAACTCGGAGCGTACCAAGGATTTATGCGAAATCGCATCTTTGCTGCCGAGCGGTTCAACGATGATGTTGGCGATATAATCTTTGGAAAAGGCCAGGTTCGTCAAAAAATTAATAACCGTCGTCTGCTGAACGTAGTTGCTCTGCTCGGTCTTCAGATAGGCCTGAACACCGGTATGCCCGATGAGAAACAGCGAGATATTCTCCACGTCCTTGACCATCGTATCCAGGTAAGCTTCCAGCTGGCGGAGCGTATTCATCCCCGTAATTTTGGCCTTCTCTTCGGTCAGGCTTTTGGCTATGTTAAAAGAGAAAATACCCAGAAACAGCAGCGGCACCAGCGTAGCGATAATGATAAGCAACGACAATTTATGCTTTAGCGATTTCCCAAGCCATTGCTGCATACATACACCCCGTTCAAAGCTCCCATGGTATGAGCTTGTTATATTACTTAACATTGAATGCGTTTACTTCAAAATCAATCTCCATTCTTCGCTAAAATGTGTCAGGTTTATTAACTATCTTAGAGGAATCTTAAGACTCAAGTAAATGGTAATAAAGTCCTATGAGAAGGGATGAAATCTTCTTGAAGCATATGGTATACGCCCCATTTCGGCGATCGGCTACGGAGATGAAAACGGCGTTGAAATCTATAAAGGCACAGCACAAAAAGGGCGCCGCAGCGCCCTCACATTCGGAATTCACATCATCCGACCGAAACCTCCCGCTTCTAACCCATGTTGATCGCATCCCGCCAACATGCGTTTATGTGTAGTCCTAAAGATTTATAATGAAAAACCGTTATTGCCCTCGCTCTTCCAAGCGACGATATTCCATGTCATCCACCTCAAACCGGTTCAGCTCTTCATTAAATCGGTATGTTATTCGGAGATCCCCGGCAAAACCGGCCGGGCTCGTGCTTCCTGCCGCTTCCGTAAGAAGCCGTCCTTCCGCCAAACGATGTCTGACAACGGCTCCGAAGCCAAGCTTATCAAATAGATAGCTTTTATCTTTGGAATCGTCCTTGAACTTCTGGACGCTTTCCTTTCCGTCAACCGTAACCTTAACCGTAAAGTGATCCGCTTCCTTCTCGATGCTGGATTTCACATGGCTCGATACGGCCTGCTCCAGCGATTCGATCGGGATTTCCTCCAGAGAACCGGCGTCCACTACATGCATCTCCCCCGCGTACAGACCGGTGCCCGTCCCGTCCACGTAGAACACAACAACGTCCGGCTTGCCATCGCCTGTGACATCCTGGTAATGAATGACGGGTTTACGCGTAGCCTCTCCTCCATGCCAGTCCTTAAAGACCCGCTTCCTGCCTTCTACCTCGACCACCATGCCTTCGTATCTGCCATATTTCGATGCGCTGACCGTATACAGCTTCACATTGCTGTTCTCCTCCGCCGTCAACAGGTCAACCTCCGGCGTATAAATGTAAACCATGCCATCCTTCGTATCCAAGCGGACTTCAGCATCGTACAGCTCCGTCATGAATCGGGCGGGAACCATGACGCGACCAGCCATAAGCTGCGCGGGAACGGACAGGGCGTAGGTCTTCTCTTTTCCCTCGGCAACGTCGCTTCCCATTTTCAAGGTGACTTGATCGGTGCCCGTGTTGACGGTTAGCGTCTTATTCTTGTTATTCCAGCGGAGCCCCATGGGCTTCAAGTATTCCTTGACCGTGTTCAGGGGGACCAGCACTGTGCCGTTCACGATGACGGGTTTGACATCCGGCGTCATTACATAATGATTGACGTTTAAAAATTCCAAGTCCTGCTTGTGCGCGGCTTGGGCCTGTACCGCCGTACTTAACAGCATTGCGGCCGCTATAGCGCCGCTTGCAGCCATTTTCGTCCATTTCCGGGTTATCATGTTCGCTAATCTCCTTGGCTTGTAATATTCAGTAATGCATCTATTAACTAAGACGCAAGGTGAACGCAATTGGTTCGTGCATATCCATGAAAAATGACGAAAAACGTCTCCATTTCGATTTTTTTCGATAATCATCAATAAAAATTGCCGCTTATAAACTTAAATTCATGACCATATTCCAGATGATATGTTAGAATCAGAAATGATTGTTATATTATGGAACATACTTAATTCAAGGTTAATGGCATTCATTCGGGATACCAACGATCAGTATGTCATGGATCGGGCACGAACTCACCTGTATCCGAGCTCCGAGCATAAGCGGGGAGTTAAGACATCGCCTGGTCTTAAGGATACGACAGCAGGAATCTTCGATATGATTCGTAAAACAGTACCTTGAAGGGAGGTGAGCTCCTTGAACCAGGGGATATCCTTTTTCGGCATGTTTTCCATGCTTAGCATTATCGTATACGGGCTATTCGCACTTCTCGGTTTATATGCATTGTATCTCCTCATCAAATTGATGATCCGGGCCATAACCGCGCTTGAACTCTACATCGACGAGAAGCGCAACCGACGGTTGTAAAGGCAAACTTCGGATAAACCGAGGTTGAAACCACGGAATATCCTATGGTAAAGTCTAGGCAACCAGAAATGAAAGGGTGAACCAAAGCCAATGATCTACTAATCCTGTCCCAAGCATTTGGAAAACACTTCGATTTCACGATACGAGGTTTTCGGGATAGGATTCGTGCGGCTTTTTTTATATGTGACGGGTGGATGTTTGAGACTTCTCCATGTAGAGTCCGCATCTTCTTTGTTCGTATTCGCCTCCTATTCCGAAATCTCGGAGTGGGGGGTTTTTCTATTTTATCAACACCAATTGAGAGGCTAGAGATTATCGATGACAGGAACTCATCTAAGCATCCAAGGGAGAGCCTTCCCCATTCCGGGAAAGCCGAACGCGAGATTTGAACACGCTCAATCAAATGAAGAATCCGCTTTAAGCATCCTAACAACTTCTACAAGGAGGCATGTTCGCATGCAGATCACGATACAGGAGTACAAGATAGCGAACCGGGAGTCGGGACCTTATGGCATTGCGGCAGGACGAGACGGGGCCATCTGGTTCACGGAGCAAAAAGGAAACCGGATCGGACGAATCACCAAGGGAGGGGATATGCGTACTTTCGATGTCCCGACGCCGGATGCGGGGGTCATGTCCATCCTCTCTGCCCCTAACGGGGACCTCTGGTTCACGGAGTACAAAGCGAATAAAATCGGACGGATGACAATGGAAGGGGCATTCACGGAATTCGAGCTGCCGGAAGCAGGCTCGTCTCCTTACGGCTTGACGGAGGGCCCGGATGGAGCCATATGGTTCACCGAGCTAATCGGCAATCGGATTGGCCGGATTACGCCGGCAGGCGTTATCACGGAATACGACTTGCCGCGCGCAGGCTCGTACCCTTCCTATATCACGGCCGGTCCGGACGGCGCGCTGTGGTTTACGGAAAACCAAAACAACTGCATCGGCCGGATTACGGTAGACGGGGAGATCGCCGAGTACCGGATTCCAACCGAGCAATCAGGGCCTGTCGGCATCACGGCAGGTGCCGATGGCGCCCTGTGGTTCGTTCAAATCAACGGCAATCAAATCGGACGGATCACGACGGCCGGGGAGATTACGGAATTCAAGCTCCCGTCCGGGAATGCCAGACCCCATGCCATCGCGGCGGGAGCTCGCGAAGATTTATGGTTTACGGAGTGGGGAGCCAACCGGATCGGACGAATGACATGTACCGGGGACATTACCGAGTACCCGATCCCCACCCCCTCAGCCGAGCCTCACGGCATTACCGTGGATTCCGGCGGCGAGGTATGGTTCGCCGAGGAATGCGACCAGATCGGCCGTTTCATCGTTCAATATGAGGAGTCCTGATCGAACGCTCTACGCCGAAAAGTCCGTGCAGCCTGCTGCCGGGCTTTTCCAGCGCGAAGCTGCTCCGGCTGGTTTCTTCATCTAGGGGAATATGATAGATTAAATGGATACTTAGAATTATTTCTCTTAGGAGACTGTACGATGATGAACCCAAACCTAACTTTAGATGATCTGCAGTGGCAAACGCTCATTCAGCAAACTGCCGGTTATTTCAGCGATTTGACCATTAAACGGGGATTTCAATATTATAAGCAGGGCCGTGTCCACGCAAGCGAAAAGGCGGATCCGTCCGGTGTGATCGAGGCTTCCGTGGATGGAACGGAAACCTACCGCATCAGGCTTCAGCTGCATTCCCTGAGCGACAGCGAATGCAGCTGTCCCGTTAACGAGGGCTGCAAGCATATGGTGGCCGTTCTGCTTGACTATGCCCAGCTTCAGGGCCGATCCATCCATGCTTTGGTTAATGCGCATTCGACTACGTATGCCGCATCTTCCTCGTATGACCGAAGCGATTCCGGCTTGAGCCAAGGCCATGAACGGCCGCCTGCCGGAGTTTCGAAATGGAGAGTCAAGGCCGACCATTTGCCCGAGCTGCCGATCTCCGCATGGCATGAGCTGTTCGAGGTTTGCACGGCTTCGCTGGGAGCTAATACGCAGAATTCGTTTTACGCCAAAAACGCGCTGGCTTCCCTCCATCACATTAAACCGCCGCTGCCGCCGGATATGGATCCGTTATACGAGCTCCATGCCCATCTCTTCATTCTCGAGAAGCTGGTCAAGCAGCCAGCCAGCGCTTGGAATGCCTCAGGCTCTTACATCGGCTATCATACGCAGGTGGCGGCGGATCATATCCTGGCCAGAATCGAGCGAATCCTTCATGAAGGGCTGGAGGGCAACGAGCCCGAAGAGGCATTCGGACAGCGGCTGACCGAGACGATTTCGTTTGTCCGGCGGAGCATGCTAAGCGAACCGCGGAACCGTAAATTTTACGCCCAGGTCTATATGCAGCTCTGGAGGTACTGGATTCATCCGTTGGCGAAAAAAAACGACGGCTTGATCAAGGAGGAATTGGAGCAGCTGCAGGCAGCCGAATCGGAACTCGGCAGCAGCCTTTCGCGCGCCTCATGGTATATGGCGCAGAGCTTCATGTCCTTCTATCTCGGAGAAGACGAATCGTCCTGGGACCTGATCAGGGCAGCGGACAAGGTCAGCAGCCTGCCCCCGGCTTCCGTCCTGGGCTTCTTCGACATGCTGCATTCGGGACAAGACTGGGACCGCTTGGCCCGCTGGCTCCCGGAGATCGGCCCGCTGCTTGGCAGTCACCGCAACGAGCACCTCAGCAGCTATCAATTCTACTGGGATGCCGTCATAGAGCACCTGCCCGGGGAAGCGGAACGGATGTGGAGCAGTCTTGCCGACATGCTCCCTTATTCGAAGGACATCTATCAGAATGCCTTGATCACGCACGGCAGATGGCGGGAATGGATCGACTATCAATTAAGCACAGGCCGGGAGCCGCTGGAGCTCCGGGTCAGCGAGCTCGCGCCGATTGAGAAGAACGCGCCCGAGCTGCTGCTGCCTTTTTATCATCAGGCCGTCGAGCGATACATCCTTCATAAGAACCGGGCCGGCTATAAAGCAGCCGTCAAGCTGCTCAAACGGCTGGCTAAGTTATATAAAAAGCTCAAACAGCAGGAGCGCTGGGATCTGTTCATTATTTCCCTGTCCGTACGCAACAGCCGGCTTCGCGCATTCCAGGAAGAGCTTCGGAGAGGAAAGCTGATATCATGAGCAGATACACGGAAACCATCACGGTCCATATGGCATTAAGCGAATACGGAGATGCCGTGATCTACGGCTCTACCGTCATGCGGGGTTACGTATCCGGACAATACCTGAAGCACCGTTTATTCGCTTGGCATGAAGCCTCCTTCTACGGAACGGAGCTTATCGTCCAATCCGTTCAGGATATGGAAGTCATCATCTTGCCTTCCGAGCAAGTCATACCGTTCTTTGCGGACGGCCGGCTGCTCGAACATATCGAATGGGTTTGGGACGAGGATTGCCTTCCTTTCATTGAACTTGCGCCTTCGCTGGCAGCCTGCATTCAGGATAAGCAATACGCACCCAGCTTGAGCGCCTTCAAGTCGGGCAAGCTGCAATGGATCTGGGATGCGGAGGCTTTCTCAGCCGAAGAGCAGGCCCGCCTCTCCGTCTTGAATGAAGACGAGATATGGAATGAAGGCTTGCGCGCCGCGTTCTCCGCCGCCGTTCAAGAACAGTGGTACGGCAGCGAAGAAGCCGCGGCTGACCTGCGCAGGGAGTATCCCCTGCTGTTCTCGCCGAGTCGTACCGCTGTCGAAGGGATGGATGACAAGTCCTGGCTGATCGCCATCGGATGGCGGCCGGATACCGCTCCGTTCCGGCCCCTGCTGCAATTGCTGGAGCCGGACGAAGAAGAAGCCGAGTGGCGTCTTCGGCTCGTATTGCAGGACAAGCTGGACGCAGCGGCGCTTGCAGCCGTTCGTCTGGCCGAAGACGGGCAGGCATACGGATCGTGGCCGGAGGCATGGACCGCCCATATCAAGGAGCGGTCCTCCGGCTGGCTCCAAGGTTTGCGGGCAGCCCTGCCGGCCCGGGTGCTTCACGCTCCGGCTGAAGACATGCTAGGCGCCCCGCTGTCCGACGAGGCCGCGTGGCAGTTCCTGACCGTCGACAGCCAGCGGCTGCTCCAGTCCGGCTGGCTGGTGCTGCTTCCGGCTTGGTGGGAAGCCGCCAGCAGGAAGAAGCCCAAGCTGCGGGCGAAAGTCCGCTCCGGCGAAGGCGAGAGCGCGGAACGAAGCAGCGGGGGGTCCCTGTTCGGCTTGGATTCGCTGGTCAATTTCGATTGGCGCATCGCCATCGGCGAAGCTACCCTTTCCGAAGCGGAATTCGCCGAGCTTGTTGCCCGGAACGAACGACTGGTTCGGTTCCGGGGCCAGTGGATTCCGCTGGATCCCGCTCTGGTCGCCCAAATCCGCCAGATGATGGCGGGCGTAGACCGTGAGGAAGGCCTGTCGTTTCAGGATATTCTGCACTTGCATCTGCTCGGGAACAGCGATGAGACGGAGCAGGTTCATCAGGATGCGGAAGAAACGCGGGATCCGGAACGGATCAAACTGGAAGTGGAGCTGAACGAGCATCTCGTGAAGCTCATCGGCCAACTCGGCCGGCAAAGCGAATGGCCGAGCCTCCCTGTCCCCGCCGGTCTGAAAGCCGAGCTCCGGTCGTACCAGCATGACGGCTTTGCCTGGCTTGCCTTTTTGCGGCGATACGGGCTCGGTGCATGCCTTGCCGATGACATGGGCCTTGGCAAAACCGTGCAATTTATCGCCTACCTGCTGCACGTGAAGGAGACGACGATGGCGCGGGAAGAGAGACGCCTCCCTTCCCTGCTGATCTGTCCGACCTCGGTGCTTGGCAATTGGCAGAAGGAGCTTGAACGGTTCGCTCCGTCGCTCCGGGTCATGCTGCACTATGGCGGGAAGCGCAGCAGCAGCGAGGATTTCTATCATGAGGCTTACCAAGCGGACATTATTCTTACTTCCTATGCGACGGCAACGCTCGATCAAGAGATGTTAAGAGACATGAAATGGGAAACGATCGGCATCGACGAGGCCCAGAACATCAAGAATGCCGACACCAAGCAATCCGCCGCCGTGCGAAGCTTCCCGGCAAGGCACCGCGTTGCGCTGACCGGCACACCGATTGAGAACCGGCTGTCCGAGCTGTGGTCCATCTATGACTTCATCAACCCTGGATATCTCGGCAGCCTGCGGGCATTCAATCTCCGGTTCATCCAGGCCATCGAAAAAGACAAGAACGAGCAGCGCACGGCCGATCTTCAGAAGCTGATCAAGCCCTTCATGCTCCGCCGCAAGAAAAAAGATCCGGCGATTCAGCTCGACCTGCCGGACAAGAACGAGATGAAGACCTATATCCATCTCACGGCCGAGCAAGGCGCGCTTTACGATCAGACCGTGAACAGCCTCCTGGAACGCATGCAAAAGCTCGAGGGCATCGAGCGCAAAGGCGCCATTCTGGCAGCTCTGACGCAGTTCAAGCAGCTCTGCGACCATCCGGCTTTGCTCACGAAGGAGCCGCTCCCGGAACTGCCGGGGGGAGGCGGCTTGCTTGACACCGAGGCCGTGGTCAACCGTTCGGCCAAGCTGGAGCGGCTGCTGTCCATGGTGAAGGAGCTGCGGGACGAGGGCGAACGCTGCCTCATCTTCACCCAGTATATCGGCATGGGCGAGATGATGCGGCAGGTGCTGCATCAGGAGCTGGGTGAGCCGGTGCTGTACTTGAACGGCAGCACGCCGAAGCGGACGCGCGATCGCATGATCGAGCAGTTCCAGTCCCAGACCCTGCCGCCCGAAGAGCAGCCGAATGTCATGATTCTCTCGATCAAGGCCGGCGGCGTCGGCCTGAATCTGACCGCGGCGAATCACGTGTTCCACTTTGACCGCTGGTGGAACCCCGCCGTGGAGAATCAGGCAACCGACCGGGCCTATCGGATGGGACAGACCAAGGACGTCCAAGTGTACAAATTCATCTCCATGGGAACGCTCGAAGAGCGGATCGATGAGATGCTGGAGAGCAAGCAGCAGCTAAGCGATCAGGTTATTGCAAGCAGCGAGGGCTGGATTACCGAGCTGTCTACCGATGAGCTGAAGGATTTGTTCACGCTGCGGCGCGATTGGGCGTAATCGCTGCGTCAAGGAGCGAGCTGTTAGGCGATTGTGGACAGTCGCCCCCTTGGAGCACAGTGCGGAATGCCTGTGGAACGCCTAGACGGCTTCCAGTTGTTGCTCTATAACAACATCATTGCGCGTAGCAAAAAGCCCCGTGTGCAGACACGGGGCTTTTGTTATATGCGGGGTTGACGAGCTACGAGAAGATTTACATTGTTACGCGTTTGAAGCTTGTATGACAGGGCGATGTTTTCTATTAACGGACACAGAATACGCTATTAAGCCAAAACCCATGATACTGGAACACGAACCGGACTGTGAGTCCGTTATTTGCTCCAAAATACGATGAATATGCCGGTTATGAGCCCAATAAAGGATCTTGTGTCCGATAAAGTTGTAATTAGGGCGTAATCTCGTCAAATAACGGAACTGGAGTCCGATTAGTCGGGAACAACAAGTAGTTTGGCTACTTCAAGAACAGTAAGTGTCGGCGCGGAGTCTGTAATTACTGGTGCAGCAAGCGCAAAAGGCACGGGACCCCATTCTTTCTGGCATAACAAGTACCATCAGTATCGCAATCCGTCACATCAAGCACCAAGCGCAAACGGCATGGAGCCCTATTACTTCGGCGCAACAAGTGTATCCCGCATCCGTTACCTCTGGCGCAACGAGTGCACTCGCTCCCCTTACTTCTCCTCCATCAGCTGCCGCAGCTTCGCTTCCGTGGTCGTGTCGGGAGCCGGCGTATAGATGCTGCACCGCAGGTCATCATTTCCGTACACTTTGAGCGACGTGAGCTCATATACCATTTTCCCGGCCTTGGCATGCCGGAATTCCAGATGCACCTCCGGGGCGTAGCTGACCTGGCTCTGCTCCCACATGCGGTTGAAATCCGGATGCCCGTTCTTCATTTCCTCCAAAAAATGATCATACCATTCATCCTCGACATATTGACCGTAATAGCTTCGGAACATCGACAGGAAGCCGCTGGCAAACTGCTCCCAGTTCACCGCCAGCCGCTGGAATTCCCTGCGGGTAAAGAGCAGCCGGATCATGTTCCGCTCCTCGGGCGGGATCCGGTCAAAATCTAGGAACACGTACGCGGCCGCGCGGTTCCACCCCACGATATTGCACTTCCGATCGGATATCATGACGGGACAATATTTTAGCTCGGTGATGATTTTTTGCAGGGACGGGCTGATCTGCACCGCTTCGTGTTTGACCGTATACGGCTCCGCCCCGCTCTCCAGCGCCAGGGAGTACAGATATCTGCGCTCGTCCGCGTTCAACTGCAGCGCACTTGCGACGCAGTCCAGCACGGATGACGACACCTGGATGTCGCGCCCCTGCTCGAGCCAGGTGTACCAAGTGGTACTGACGCCGGCCAACTGGGCGACCTCCTCCCTGCGCAAGCCCGGTGTTCTCCTCCGGGTACCGGGCGGCAGCCCGACGGACTCGGGAGAGATTTTGGCACGCTGCCCTTTCAAAAAAGCGGACAACGCTTGCAGCCTAACCTGGGAATTCATCTATCATCCTCCTTCCTTCAACAAGGATAGCAGTTTTTATACTAGGATAAACGATATCTTGTAATAGGATACTACACGTGACATTATAACCTTAAGATTGACAAGTTATAAAGTCCTAAGGAGGCTGTTCATCCATGGAAAGAGTCGTTATCACCGGTATGGGCGTCATATCGCCGCTCGGCCATGATGTTGATACGTTCTGGTCCCGGCTTGTACGAGGAGAATCCGGTATTGCACATATAGAAAATTTGGACACATCAAGACAAAAGGTACAAATAGCAGGCGCCGTGAAGGGGTTTGACGCAAACGCGCTGTTCGGTGCGAAGGAAGCCCGGCGGTTGGACCGCTTCTGCCAGTTTGCGCTGGCTGCGGCGGATCAAGCGATCAGCCAGTCGGGCCTTGATCTTGATCAGATCGATCATGAGCGCATGGGAGTCTACGTAGGCTCCGGCATCGGCGGCATCCAAACCCTGATGAATCAGAGCGGCACGCTGTCGTCGCGGGGTCCCGAGCGGGTCAGTCCTACCCTGGTACCCATGATGATTCCCAATATGGCGGCCGCGCTCATCAGCATTAAATACAAGGCGCTGGGCTCCACGCTGGCACCGGTTACGGCATGTTCGATCGGCAATACGGCGATCGGCGAGGCTTTCTTTAACATCCAAGCCGGCCGGTCCGACGTCATTATCGCGGGCGGATCCGAAGCCGCATTGACCGACATCTCGCTGGCCAGCTTCGCGAATGCCACCGCCCTGTCCTCCCGCAACGAGGAACCGGGCCGTGCCAGCCGGCCGTTCGATGCGGACCGCGATGGATTCGTCATGGCGGAAGGAGCCGGCATCCTCATCCTGGAGTCGCTTTCCCATGCCTTGCGCAGAGGCGCCGTCATACTGGGCGAAGTTATCGGTTACGGTGCCAGCTCGGATGCCTATCATATGGTCGCAACGCCGGAAGACGGCAGCGGCGCGGCACATGCGATGAAGCTGGCGCTGGCCGAAGCGGACCTCTCCCCGGCCGACGTGGATGTCATCAGCGCCCATGCCACCAGCACGGTCATCGGCGACCGTTCGGAGACGGCGGCCATCAAGCAGGTGTTCGGCGAGGAGGCATACCGTATCCCGGTAACAGCCAACAAGTCGATGACCGGACACATGCTGGGCGCATCCGGCGGCGCGGAGGCCATTGCCCTCGTGAAATCCCTGCAAGAAGGCATTATACCGCCGACGATCAATCTCGATCATGCCGATCCAACCTGCGATTTGGACTATGTACCCAACGAGGCGAGAAGCGCCAAGCTCCGCATTGGCATGTCCAATTCCTTCGGCTTCGGCGGACATAACTCGGCGATTATCCTCAAGAGATATGAGAGCGAATAACGATGAGACTAAAAGCCCCCAGTGAAAACTGGGGGCTTTTTCTTGTTGCGATTGTTGAAGGATAAGTTGAATATGAAGACAGAAACGCCTTTAGAAATTTTTTTTCGCAGAATCAAACTTTTTGAAAGACTCGCACGTCTTGCTTCCGTAAGTCAATTGCAATTGATGGTTACCCGCGCGGGCCCAAAGGAGTGTCATATTTACATGAGAGGCGGCCGGAAGCTTGAGAAGCTTCTTATCCAATGCATAACCGAAAATCAGGACAGCGCCTACCGGCTGGCATACAGCTACGTCAGAAATAAAGAGGATGCCCTCGATATCGTTCAGGATGCGATCCACAAAGCATTTTTATCCATGGAAAAGCTGAAGCAGACGGGTTCACTAAAAAGCTGGTTTTTCCGAATTATTGTCACAACCTCCCTGGATCT
This sequence comes from Priestia sp. BR_2, assembly GCF_041954005.1. Classification (NCBI taxonomy): domain Bacteria; kingdom Bacillati; phylum Bacillota; class Bacilli; order Caryophanales; family Bacillaceae; genus Priestia; species Priestia sp. BR_2. The sequence goes on from NZ_JAVFHM010000305.1 coordinate 162,370, forward strand.
CATTCGAAAACAGAAAAAAGTCCGCGTCATGGACGACGAGAACCTGGAGTTCATCTTACCCGGCAGTCATGACCACTATCCGAATCTGGATCTGGCCCAGTCCTTGGAGGATCTGCCTGACAAGTATCGGGTCGTCATTATTCTCCGGTTTTTCGAAGACATGAAGATTGACGAAATTGCCGAGGTGCTCCATGAGAATGTCAGCACGGTGAAAACGAGGCTATACCAAGGACTGCAGAGACTGCGGGTGAACCTAAGCGAGGAAGACCAAGAGGAGGCACAACGATAATGCATGACAAGCTGAATAGGATGAAAGAGCAGTACGAGAGCACTCCTATTCCCGACGAACTAAGCTCGGTGGTCAACAAAGCCATTGCAGCCAGACGAACAAAAAATAGAGCCCTGCCCTGGCTCGCCGGCGTGGCCGCTGCATTCGCACTGCTGTTTGCCGGCGTGAACGCAAGTCCCGCATTCGCCAAGGCCATGTCCGATGTGCCCGTTCTGGGCGAGATCGTCAAGGTGATGACCATCCGCGAATATGCCGAGCAGGACGGCAGCACGGAAGTGCATATCGAAACGCCCGGCATTGCCAACCTGGGCAATCCGGAGCTTGAGCAAACGCTGAATAACAAATACCTGGAAGAGAACAAGAAGCTGTATGAGGACTTCAAAGACGAAGTCGCCCAGCTAAATCATGAAGGCGAGGGGCATCTCAGCCTCGATAGCGGTTATGAAGTCATCACCGACAATGAACAGCTGCTGACGCTTTCCCGCTACGTCGTAGAGTCCGCAGGTGGCTCCGCCGAGTCCAGACAATACGATACGATCGACAAGATCAACCATTTGGTGATCACGCTGCCAAGCCTGTTCAAGGATGATTCCTACATCCAAGTCATCAGCGACAACATCAAGGAGCAAATGCGCCGGCAGATGCAGGATAATCCCGAAATCACCTACTGGGTAGAGCAGCCTGGCGTCGAATCCGTAATACCGGAGGATCTATTCCAATCGATCGCCAAGGATCACAATTTCTATATTGATAAGAATGGCAAACTGGTCATCAGCTTCAACGAATACGATGTGGCTCCCGGCTATATGGGCGTCGTGGAATTTACGATCCCTACGGAGGCCATCGCGGATCAGCTCGTCAGCAACGAATACATTCGATAGATCCGCCATTCATCACCAACCTACGAGTGCAGATCGTTCTTCCGATCCCCGTTGCCCCCGAATTTTCTTTTGAAATTTTATGAGTCCGTGGGAATCCGGAGGACAAGGAGACCGCTTCGCTTCTCCAAAACGCTTCTGTCTTCTCACTTTAAAGATATCAAACCTAACCCTGGAGGTAATCACGATGAAAACAATGAAGCATACAAGCCCACTGGCCAAAACACTCGCGGCTGCCGGATTAGCGGGCGTCCTGATGATTTCCGCTTCGGGTCTGCCATCCGCTCATGTCCATGCCGAAACCAAAACTGCAGCGAGCACCGATCAGGTGAAGGCTTCGACTGCTGCCCCGCAACGGATAACGTTCAAAACACTGCACTCCAAGGAAAAATGGCTCGAAACGGATATCAAGATTCCTGTATTCCAGGGTCTGGCCGATACCAAGTACCAAGATCAGCTAAATGACATCATCGAATCCCATGCTTCCAAGGATATCGCCAAATGGGAAAAGGAGGCCTCCGAGGCTGCGGCAAATGCGGAACTGAACGGCTATACCATGCACCCTTATCAGCTGACGATCACCTATGAGCTTACATCGGATGGCACGGACGACAGCCTGATATCCCTTAAGGTCATCACGGAAGGCATGGGAATGAACAATGGCGATCCCCGCGTGGATACGTATAACTTCACGAACGAAGCCGAAGCCCAGCGCGTGACGCTGGAGGACCTGTTCGGGAAGAATTACAAATCGATCGTGGATACGGCGGTCAAAACCGCGATTGCCGCGGATCAGGACCATTACTTCGCGAACGAAGACGGATTTCAGGGCATAGACGCGGAGCAATCCTTCTATGTCGCGGACGGAACAGCCTACATCGTATTCCAAAAATACAGCATCGCCCCAGGATCCACGGGAACGCCGGAATTTGCCGTGAAGCTGCCGGATACAGCACCCGAAGAAAAGCCCGTTTCCGCCGTCTTGAAGCCAGGCGCTTACTACAAGGATAACAACGGCAAGATGATGGTTCCCGCAGCCCGCGTGCTGCGTCAGCTCCAATTCGACGTCAAGTGGAACGGCAAGAGCAAAACCGCGGAAATCTCCAAAGGCGCCGTCTGGAGCGCGGTGACGCTGAACAAGGATGCATACGCTTCGGGCAAAATGGCTCCGCGGTCGCTAGGCGCTTCTCCTGCAATTAAAGACGGCCATGTCTATGTTCCGCTCGCTTTCCTCACGGACATTCTGCAGCTGCAGGCTGACCAAAGCCCATATGGCGAGATTATGGTGACGGCAGCACAATAGCTATTTTCCACGCAGTCAGATCGTTTCTGCTTTCCATAAAGAGCTGGTAAAGTCGGGACAACGGCACAGCAGCATGGCGGCAACAAAAGAGGCCTCTCCTACACGGAGAAGGCCTCTTCTTATATCAATAATAGGGAGAATTGCCTGACGCGGCCTTCAGTACCCCGTTTTCTGCAATGAATTGGTCAACAATACCCCTCCGCCAAGGCTTCTCCAGCCCTGCCGCCCCATTCATCGTCCATCAAAAATCGGGCTTGGACATACTCTCCTTCACGCACGAAAGTCAGACGGTAATACACCTCTTCATCCTCGCAAATCTCAAAATACAAGGCATACCGCCCTTCTTGCAGCGGAAGCTCGATGACGGCGTCCGACATGACGGATAGCAGCTCCAGCTTGCCAGGATCCAAAACGTCAAACGGCACGACCATTCGGCGCTGCGCGTTCGGGTCTTCCGTGAACGCCTCTGTCAGGGCCAGCTTCACCCAAGCGCCGAAAGCATCGTCAGGAATCGGATCAAAGGTCAGATAACCGGGATGAATGACCGCGCCCTGATTGATATTGATTTCTCCCCACTGGCACAACTCCTCGTCAAAATCCCGCGAGCGGATTTGAATCTGATGGTGCGAGATGGTGAGATCCACCTCTTGGGTCAATTTTGTATGCTGCATTGTACGGCACCTCGTTTTGAAAAAATTCTATTTAAGCTGCTCCATATGGATCGTGGCCAGCCTGCGCTCTTTATCCACCTGAACCCGCATACTGACGCCCAGCTTCTCCTCGAACAATCGGGTAACATTCAGATACTTATCCTCCACCACGCCCGACCCTCCTTGGCCGTTGGAGCGCGTCATGCCTGCGGTGATAATCTCCTTCACCTTATCCCCGTCCGCTTTGGCTGCCGGGTCGTATGTAAATATGGGCTCTTTACGGTCATTATAAAAGATGATGTCCTGCCGATATTCCTTTGCGTTCACATACTCTTTCCGGGTCTCGATATAGTCCTTCTCAAGATGGTCATACTGGACCCTCCCCGCCAAGAACGGATTGTCCTCCGAAGCCTCTACCTCGAACTGCCCATATGCCAATTGATACAGCATGTTGAGGTCCGACCCTTCCAGTCTGTAATAGAGCGGGCGCAGCTCCCCCTTCTTATCGGTTGCGGCGAAGCCAGCCAGCAGCGGCCAAGCATCCACTTGTTCACCATCCACATCAACGGCGAGCTGGTATTTGGTCAAGACGACCTCATGCTGAAAAAGCCCATACGTGCGCGCAATAAAATAGCCGGGTGTCAACAACACGGCCGCCACCAACAGGATGGCTCCCCAGAGGACCCGTCTGTTGTTCATGCTGTCACCTCCCCTCGCTGGTTCTTCATCCGACTCCTAACACACCGCCTTTAGGCAAAGTTATGGGCATTAGGAGTGGTTCTATGTCTTCTGCTTCAATTAGTAGTCCACTTCTTCAATGTCGGTGCGCAGATTGCGGTTGGACGCCTGAAGCAGCTCCGTGAAGGAAGGCGCGATATAGTACACAAAATCAGGATCATGCACGTACATGATGATCTGCCCGGACGTTCCCGGCTCAGCCGGATCGAAATCCAGCATCAGATACAATGAGCCGCCCGCCATCGTGGCAAACGGATACCATGCCTTGTGGAACAGGTACGGTTTAATTTCCGGATCCAGCCGCTGTACCTCCTCTGGACCGTAGTATACATCGAGCCGTTCGTCCCGCTCGCAGAAATATGATTTGATTTCCCTCATCTCATCCAGGCTCATCAGATAGAACGGGGTGTATTCGCCATCTCCCTCGTTACCGGGATAGAGCACGTGGAATGCGTACCCGCTGCCGTCCTTCTTGCTGTAGAACGAACGGAAATCCTCCGGCAAAGCGATCCCGAAATCCTCTTCAAATTGCTTCAATCGATCCGAGGGCGCTCCCTCCAATTGTTTATACTCGCCCAGCAGATCCCGAAGATCTTCGGCCACCTTCTCCTCCAGCAGCTGCTCCAGCTCGGTCATCAGACCATCGATGACAGCATTCATATAAACATCCCCTCCGTTTTAGAGCATGTCCGCTCATTCCAAGCGGCAGGCTTTCCCTTTACTAAAAAGTATATAGAACCCGCCCCAATGAAAACAACATGTCCAGCGGCATGCAAAAAAAGGGACAAAATCCCTGTTGAGATGTCCGTTTTTGTTCTTTTATGAAAAAACCCCGGGTATCTTCGCTTCCGGCTGCTGCGCTTGTCATCCATACATAAAAGGCCGATAATGGAAGCAGATTTCGATCACGAAGATAACTTGGAGATGGGGAGGCTAAACGATGGAATACGTCTACTTGGGAAGAACCGGACTTGAAGTATCCCGCTTCTGTCTGGGAACCATGACTTACGGAGATTGGGATTTGGACGAGAAGACCTCGCTCGGCATTATCGACAAGGTGCTGGATTCGGGGATTAATTTTATCGATACGGCAGATACCTATGGCAAGGGTACGAGCGAAGAAATTATAGGCAAAGCCCTTCAAGGACGAAGAGACCGGGTGATCGTCGCGACCAAATTCAAGGTACGGACCGCCGAAGGACCGAACGGAGAAGGCGCCAGCCGTTACCGCATCATGAGACAGGTCGAGGCCAGCCTGAAACGGTTGAATACGGATTACATCGACCTCTACCAAGTGCATAGACCGGATCCTCATACCCCGCTGGACGAGACGCTGCGCGCACTCGATGATCTGGTTGCCCAAGGAAAGGTACGATATATCGGCTGCTCGAACTTCGAGGCTTGGCGTATCGTCGAATCCCTGTGGACCAGCGAGAAAATGAACCTCGAGCGCTTCGTTACCAATCAGCCTTCATACAGCATCTTCAACCGATATATCGAGCAGGAAATCCTGCGGGCTTCACAGCGCCACGGCCTGGCTACGCTGGCCTACTCCCCGCTGGACGGCGGCTGGCTGTCCGGCAAATACCGTGCCGGGCAGCCGCTGCCGGTCAATTCGCGGGGCGAGCGCATGGATTTGGATGCTCCCGGCAACCGTGCCAAACTGGACAAGGTTGAATGGCTCGCCCGGCGTGCAGAGGACAAAGGGATCACACTGGGGCAGTTCGCGCTGGCATGGCTGCTGCAGCGCAGCATCATTCCCGTCGTCGGCATCCGCAGCGAGCAGCAGCTTGCGGACAATCTGAATGCACTGAACGTGCAGCTGACCGAAGAAGATTTGAAGCTGGTGGACGAGGTGTCCCCAAGCCCATACCGGGACTTCTCCCAGGACGGCAGCTTCTGGTTCAATGAACCGCGTGCTTACCGGTTTAAGTAAGCTTAAGCGGGACCCGTAAGGCATCACCAAACCAAAAAAGCTATTTTCAATGCTGCACGCCCGGCATCGGTCAATCGATTCCGGGCGTGCATGCTATGTGGCATCCACAAACTCCAGCCTTCCGAAACGCGAGGGGATATGGTAATTGACCTCTCCGGTGGGGCTCCATGCCTGATATTCCCGGTTTCCTTGGTCGTCCTCGTCAATGCGGTAAAAATTCACGTTCCAGCATCGTCCCGCTTGCGGGGGATTCTGAAAGTTCTGCGCCGGAATGCGAATCTCGTAAACCAAATTTCCCTTACCGTCGTTCTCTACCGTGGTCAGAAGGCCGGTAAGGTCCCACTCGACATCGCTGTCCGTGATCGACTTTTGCCCATCGTTACGGATCCGCGCATCAAATACAACATTGTTCGGGCTCACCTCAAGCTCGATATATTCCAAACCTTCCCCTGCTTCATCCATAAACAGCTCCACGACATCCTGCTCATACAGCGGGTCATCCCGATGCCGATACTCCGAGACGATATGTGAATCCTGGCAAACAAACTGCACGTAGAAGCATTCGGCACTCCAGCAGGCGCGCACCTCCGTCGCTTCCTTCGCGGCAAGCCCGGTCACGGTGTCGCTCAGGGCCACAGCTTCATAGCGGCTCCAATCGACGCTTCCCCGATTCTCTCCCTGTTGAAGGTATATGGCGGGCTTGCATGGGTAAATGGCGGTATAACGCATGATCATCCCTCCGAAACATTTTCAATTGTAGTCATGATATCCTCTATGATAAGTCATACAGATTCGGTTCGCTATTCCGTGGTAAGAATAAAGATCATACGGAAATCCCATCTTTTGTTCTATGCTCCCATAGTGAAAAGAAGCGCATGCTGTGCTACAATAATAAAATTGCAAACTCTAGGGAGGGTTATGGATTCGCCATGCTCATAATTGGTATCGCCGGCGGCACCGGATCGGGCAAAACAACGGTTGCCCGCTCTGTCATTGACCGTCTTGGTTCAGATAAAGTCACGTTTATTTCGCAGGATAACTATTACAAGGATCATAAAGAGCTCAGCTTCGAGGAACGCGAAGCGATTAACTATGATCATCCGTTCGCTTTTGACAACGAGCTGCTCGTCGAGCATCTCGGCATTTTAAAAAGCGGACAACCGGCTTTCGCGCCGGTATATGATTTTACCGCCCATGCCCGCTTCACGGATCAGACCATCGAGCTGAAGCCGAACAACATCGTCATCATCGAAGGCCTGCATGTGCTGTCCGATGAGAATCTGCGCAAGCTGCTTCACATTAAAGTGTTTGTGGATACCGATCCCGATGTGCGCCTGCTTCGCCGGGTCGTACGCGATATTGAGGACCGCGGCCGAACCATCCAGTCGATCCATAATCAATACCTGACAACCGTCAAGCCGATGCATGAGGCGTTCATCGAACCCTCCAAGAAATACGCCGACCTGATCATTCCCGAAGGCGGAGAGAATGAAGTCGGCATTCGCCTGCTCTCCGTCTTGACCGAGAAATATCTGACCGGCGACCGCACGCTGTCGGGCGAATCATAAGACAAGCTTGTACGTCAGCCTTTAGGCATGTTGGCAGAATGAAAAAAGCCCGCGGATCTGTAATGACAGGTCAGCGGGCTTCTTGACGTTGTCCGTTCGCTTACGCGCTAGTAAGCCAGCCTGCTCGTATGGCTTGCATTCTTCCGTTTCCGAGCGTTCTGCGGTCTGTGCGTTCTTTTTCTCCGGAATGTACGTCCGGTGTTTTTGTTCTCCGGAATGTTGCGTTATCCGCATTATCCGCGTTTTCTGCGATTCCTGCGTTTACTGCTTTTCCTGCACTTTCAGCATTCCCAAGTCTCCTGCGTCACCGGTCCCCTCAAAACATTCAGTTCCCGGCGCTTCAGCCGTCATACGCGCGGATCGTAATCCGCAACCACGAGCACGTCCATATGCCTTGAGGATCGCAGCAGGCTCCTGATCCATTTTCGCCGAGCGAACAGCTTCCATCCGTCCATCTGCGGCTGGCCGATAATGAATTGGGTCGCCTTGACCTCGTCTGCTGCGGCGACCAATCGGCCACAACAGGCGCATGCCGGTTCCCTTTTTACCGGCAGCGGCAGCATCGTGAAGGTGCCTCCAAGACGCTCCGTTAACGTCTGAAGCGCCGTCAAGCGCTGCTCGTCGTCATGAGACAGGCTGTCATGACGCTCCAGAGGGAATGCCACATACCAGGCTGCCTTCAGCCGATGGGCGATCCGGAAGCCGCGGCGAATGAGCCGCTCCGCTTGCGGCTCCCTGCCGACCACGACATAGATAATTTCCTCGCGCCGCCACGGCCCCCGAAGCGAGCCGCTGCGCTGCCATGACTCCAGCCTTTCGTCCACATCATCCGCAATCTCCCTTAAGGCAAGCTCTCTTAGGGCGATCAGGTTTCCCGTCTTGAAAAAATGGCTGAGCGCCTGATGAATTTTCTCCTTCGCATAGATGTTCCCATCCTTCATCCGCTGCCGCAGCGACTCCGGCGTCACGTCGACCAGTTGAACCTCATCGGCCGATTGCAGAATATGATCCGGTATCGTCTCGCGGACACGGACGCCTGTAATCTGCTCGACGGCATCATTCAAGCTCTCCAGATGCTGCACGTTTACGGTCGTAATGACGGAGATGCCGGCCGACAGAATATCCTGCACATCTTCATACCGTTTCTTGCGCTTGCTTCCGGGCACATTCGTATGCGCCAGCTCATCCACGAGGACCACGTCCGGCCTCCGGCGAAGGATCTCATCGGTATCCATCTCCTCAAGGCGCGATCCCCTGTAGTCCACCCTTTTTCGCGGAAGGGCCTCCAGATTGCCCACCTGGGACAGCGTATCCTTCCGGCCGTGCGTCTCCAGCAGACCGACGAGAACCGTCAATCCCTTCTTCAGCAGATCGTTGCCTTCCCGCAGCATCGCATAGGTCTTCCCTACGCCCGGGGAGGCGCCGATATATACCTTGAACCGTCCCCGCTTGACCTGCTCAATCTTCTGATCCAGCTCCTGTTCGTTCAAGCGGTGAAACGATTCGGAAGGGAGCCGCAGCGGATGAAGCCGGGCCGGAATGATCCGCTCCCCGTCATGTTCCGCCCGATCCGCCACCATAAAAATATCAATCCCGCGCGTTTTCTTGAGCAGATCCTGAATAATCGAACCCTGCCAAAGCTCTTGCATGCGCGTCTGCTTCGAATGGCCAAGCACAATGCGTGTAACGTGGTGCTCCAGCGCATACTGAACCAGCATGTCAGCGAGCTCCCTCCGGGAACGGAGGGGCAGCTCCTCCAGCTTGGCGCCGATCCGCACCGCGAGCTTCGCCATGGAGCGCTTAAAGGCGGCCTGTTCTTTCGTAAGCTCTACTTCCGGCTTCACAAACGTAACAGCCAACAGTTCGCCGTTTAAACGCTTCGCGATCTGCTGCCCGCGCCGCATATAGATGGAACCGTTCCAATGGTATTGGGTGGACACCAGTATTCGCTCATCGGCTCCCGATGGGCCGACGAGTCCCTGTTCTTTGCGGTACCGCTCCAGGGAATGGCTCACGCCTTCGGCAACGAGGCGGAGCGTCAACTCCCGGAGCACCGCCAGATTGCCCTGCTTCCATAGGCTGCCGTCTCCAAGCAGGCCGCCTTGTGCCCGTTCCAGCATCGTTTCGGGCGTTACGTCAATAAGCACCACTTCGTCGGCGCTCTCCAGCGTATCGGCCGGTACCGTATGGCTGGCTTTAATGCCCGTCAGCTTGGAGGCAATGTCCTGCACATCCTCAAGCTCATACACGTTGACCGTTGTGATGACGCTGATTCCGCGGCTTAACAGGAATCGGATATCATCCAGCCGCGCAGCATGCCGCGCTCCCTTCCGGTTGCGATGGGCAAGCCCATCGACAAGCACTACCTCAGGGTTGCGCTGCACCAGCAGATCAAGATCAAGATCCTTCTTCTCTACGCCGTCCTCCATCCAATGAATGCTGGGCACCCGTTCCAGATCACGGACCTGCTCCACCGTTTCCGGCCGCTGCATCGTGGATACCGCGCATATGACAACATCGATGCCTTGCAGCCTCAAGGTCTGCCCTTCTCGAAGCATATGATAGGTTTTTCCCGATCCGCTCACAGCCCCGATATATACCTTGAGCCGTCCCTGATGGAGCTTGGAAATCGACCTTAAGAGCTCCTCCGGCGATTTTCTCCGAAAGGGATCCATGATCAGTCAAGGTTAAGAAGCTTTTGGAGCCCCAGATTCAGCTTCAACACATTCACGCGCGGTTCACCGAATACGCCCAAATCCCGTCCCTCCGTATGCTCCTTTACCAGCTGATCAAGCTCTGCTTCCGCAATTCCGGTTTGCTTGCTGATCCGCGGAATCTGAATATACGCGGCCTGCGGCGATAGGTGAGGATCCAACCCGGAGCCGGAATTCGTTACCAGATCGATCGGCACCTCGCTCACCGGAACGTCCGGGTTGTTCTCCGTCCACGCTTCAATTGATGCCTTCGTTCGTTCAATCAAATCCGGGTTGGAAGGGGCATAGTTATTGCTGCCTGAGCCGGCCCCGTTGTATTCAATGCTGGACACCCTGCCGTGAAAATATTGCGGCTCCGTAAAGTCCTGGCCGATCAATTCCGATCCGACCACCTTTCCGCCCCGATCCGTGACCAAACTGCCGCCGGCTTGCTTCGGCATGAGCAGGTGCGCCGCTCCCGTCGTGACCAGCGGATAAAGAATTCCGCATAACACGATAAATACAAGACTTGTTCTCAGGGCCATGCCCAGCGAGACACGGGCCGCGCCCACCCCAGCGAGAGGGGCCGGCGATGATTTCTGCAATGGCTTATTCATGGTTCCTCGATCCCTTCTTTCATATTTTCCTCAAATAGCAGCCTCCGGGATATCTCGATAGGACGGCTGCTGTTTCCGGCCTAAATCCAGAGATGCACGATCATATCGATCAGCTTAATCCCGATGAACGGCACGATCACGCCGCCTAATCCGTAGACCAGCACATTGCGCTGCAGCAGCTTCGACGAGCTCATCGGCTTATAGGCCACACCCTTCATCGCAAGCGGAATCAGCAGCGGAATGATAATGGCATTAAAGATCAGCGCCGACAGAATCGCCGACATGGGAGAACCCAGTCCCATGACGTTCAGAACGTTCATGCTAGGAATAGCAGCCGCGAACATCGCCGGAATGATGGCAAAATATTTGGCGACGTCGTTCGCGACGCTGAAGGTGGTCAGCGCGCCGCGCGTCATCAGCAGCTGCTTGCCGATGGCAACCACCTCGATAATCTTCGACGGATCCGAATCCAGATCCACCATATTGGCCGCTTCCTTGGCTGCGGTGGTACCGCTGTTCATCGCCAGCCCGACATCGGCCTGGGCCAGCGCCGGGGCATCGTTCGTCCCGTCCCCGGTCATCGCCACCAGCTTGCCTTCGGCTTGTTCTCGGCGGATGACGGCAATCTTATCCTCGGGCTTGCTCTCCGCGATGAAATCATCGACGCCCGCTTCACGGGCAATCGTCGCCGCGGTGAGCGGGTTGTCGCCCGTGCACATAATCGTCTTGATGCCCATCCGGCGCAGCTGGTCAAACCGTTCCTTCATGCCCGGCTTCACGGTATCCTTCAAGTAGATCAAACCAAAGATGCGGTTATCCACGGCGACCGCAAGCGGGGTTCCCCCCTCTGTGGCGATGGCGTCGCTATTTGGCGACAAATCCGAAGGGATGGGGCCTCCTTGCGACTGCACCCACGCCTTGACGGCATCCACAGCGCCCTTGCGGACTTTCCGGCCATCCCTCAGGTTCATGCCGCTCATCCGGGTCTCCGCCTTAAATCCGATGAATTCCGCCCCATCCGCCATGCCCTCATCCACTGCGAAACCTTCCTTCCTCAGCAGCTCCAACACCGACCGTCCTTCCGGCGTCTCATCCTGCAGCGAGCTCACCGCGGCCCACTGGGACACCGATGCCAGCGACTCGCCGCCGACGGGAATCAACCGGCTGGCCATCCGGTTACCAAACGTAATGGTACCCGTCTTATCCAGAATCATCGTGTTGATGTCACCGGCGGCCTCAACCGCTTTGCCGGACATCGCCAGCACGTTGAACTGCGTTACCCGGTCCATGCCGGCAATCCCGATCGCTGACAGCAACCCCCCGATCGTGGTCGGGATCAGACATACCAGCAGCGAGATCAGCACCGGAACGGTCAACTCGATGCCAAGATACTTCGCGATCGGTGCCAGCGTCACAACCACGATCAGGAAGATCAGCGTTAAGACGATCAACAGCGTATTCAGCGCAATTTCGTTTGGCGTCTTCTGCCGGGAGGCCCCTTCGACCAGCGAGATCATCCGGTCGATAAACGATTCCCCCGGATCGCTTGTAATCCGGATGCGGATCGTATCGCTGACAACCCGGGTCCCCCCCGTGACCGAGCTGAAATCGCCGCCGGCTTCTTTAATGACGGGGGCGGATTCCCCGGTAATCGCCGATTCGTCAACGGATGCAAGGCCCGCAATCACTTCCCCGTCCCCGGGAATCATCTCGCCCTGCGCGACCATCACGATATCTCCTTTGCGCAGAGCCGTGGACGACACGGATTGTACCCCGCCGTTCTCCATCACTTTGCGAGCCGTCATTTCCTGCTTCGACTGCTTAAGGGAATCGGCCTGCGCCTTGCCGCGCCCTTCGGCAAGCGCCTCTGCGAAGTTTGCGAACAGCAGCGTGAACAGCAGGATGACGAACACGGTCAGGTTAAATCCGATACTGCCCTCGGTACCGAAATAGGACGGAAATATCGTCATAAGCAGCACAACCAGAGTCCCGGCCTCCACGACAAACATGACCGGATTTCTCATCATCAGGACGGGATTCAGCTTCGTGAAGCTGTCCTTCAGCGCCTGACGGACCATCTCTTGGGACATCGCTTTTTTTCTCGTATTATTCATGGTAATAGGCCACCTTTTCTATTTAACGAATCGTCAGATGCTCGGCAATCGGTCCCAGCACCAGCACAGGCAGGAAGGTCAAGGCACCGATGATCAGGACCACCGCGATGAGAATGCCGGCAAAAAGCTTATTATCTGTCCGGAACGTTCCGAGCGTCTCGGGAACCCACTGCTTCCGCATCAGAGAGCCGCCCACCGCCAGCAGGGCAATCATCGAAATATAGCGCCCGATCAGCATGACCAGTCCGGTGCTGATGTTCCAGAACGGCGTGTTATCCGCAAGGCCCTCAAACCCGGAGCCGTTATTGGCAGCGGATGACGTGTATTCGTAAAGCACCTGCGAGATGCCGTGAAAGCCCGAATGGGCAATGCCCGCCTGTCCCGCATCCGTCATGAGCGCGAGCGCCGTCGGAGCAAGGATGATCAATGGGTGTACCAGAATGACAATCGCGATCAGCTTCATCTCCCGGGCCTCGATTTTTCTGCCGAGAAATTCGGGGGTACGGCCAACCATAAGACCGGCCAGGAACACCGCCAGGATCGCGTACATGAGCATGTTCATCAGCCCGACGCCTTTTCCGCCAAAAACGGAATTCAGCATCATCAGGGACAACGGCGAAATCCCGCCGAGCGGCGTGAGCGTATCATGCATGTTGTTGACCGACCCGGTCGTGGCCGCAGTTGTCACCGTCGTAAACAGGGAGGATTGGGCGATCCCGAACCGGACCTCCTTGCCCTCCATGCTGCCTTGCGAGGCGTCGATGCCCAGCTGGTTTAATGCCGGGTTGCCGTTGGTTTCCGCGGCATAGTTCAAGGACAGGAAGCCGATAAACAAGGTCATCATTACCGAGAATATGATCCAGCCCTGCTTACGGCTCTTCGCGAACAAACCAAATGTGTAAGGAAGCGCCGCCCCGAGACTCCACATGGACAGAATCTCGATCACATTGGTCAGCGGGGACGGGTTCTCGAACGGATGCGCCGAGTTGGCCCCCATAAAACCGCCCCCATTGGTGCCCAGATGCTTGATCGATTCGAGCGCAGCCACCGGACCCACCGCTATTTGCTGCTCGCTTCCTTCCAGCGTCGTGACGCTGAGCGTAGGCTTCAGGGTCTGCGGCACCTGCAGCGCCACCAGCACCATCGCAATGATGAAAGCAGCCGGAATGAATACCCGGGTATGCGCCTTAACGAAGTCCTCAAAAAAGTTGCCGACGGTCGTGCCCTTGCTGGTCACCGCCCGGATAAAAGCAATCGCCACGCACAGCCCGGTCGCCGCGGACGTAAACATCATCATCGTAATGACGGCCATCTGGGCCAGATAAGACAATCCCGACTCCCCGCTGTAATGCTGAAGATTCGTATTGGTCATGAAGCTGATCATCGTATTGAACGACAAGGTCGGTTCCATATGGCCGATGCCGTTCGGGTTCAGCGGCAGCACCTTCTGCAGCCGCAGAATCAAGTAGCCCGCCGCAACCAGCACGATATTCGTTAACACAAAGCTGACGGCATATCCTTTCCATGTCATCCCCTTGCGTTCTTTCAAGCCGATCAGAGCAAAGATCGGTTTCTCCGCCCAGGAGAACCATCTGTCCGTTCCATTGCTTTCATAACGAAACACCTGATATAGATAAGTTCCCAGCGGCTTGACCAGCAGCACTAGAACGAGTATAACGATGGCAATTTGTAAAATGCCCATGACGATGCCTTCCTCCTTCAGCCGTTTCCCTAGAATTTTTCAGGGTGAATCAGCGCATAAATCAAATAGAGAAAAATAAAAATCGTGAATATCAACATGATCATCACGGCTGATCAGCCTCCGGTTCCGAAACCACGCGCCCGCACCAGGACATAAACAGCATGAGCAGTCCGTAGGTTCCTCCCAAAATGAGCACCATAACTAAATCCTGCATGAATGTAACCTCCCCTAACTCTTGTGGCGTCAGTCCAAACGCTTAGCTCATAACGGATGCCATCAGAAAGGACACCTGATGATGATTCGTATGAAGCACCACATCGGCACCCAGCCCTTTGTATATCAAGCGCGGATTGCCGGAATGGGTGATCACGTAAATCGACTCCGAGGTCCATGTCCGGCAGATCCGCAAGTAGCGGCAGCACAGATTCAAGCTGCTTTCGAACAGAAACACCTTGCTGACGGGAAACTCGGGAATGATCCAGGTCTGCTCGTCTCTTGTATCAATCAAAATGATGGGTTTGCAGCCCAGTTCTCGCAGCCTCTGCTGCTCAGCCCGGTTGTTGGCTATAGCCGCAAACGGAACACGTTTGTGAATCAGCTGGCGGACGAATTCCTCCCCGGCCTTGTTCGGCGCGGATACCAGGATGAATTCCTGTGGTTTCTCCATCTTCGTTTCTCCTCCTAAGGTCAGAAAGAGAAGGCAACAACAAAGAAGCCTGCGGAAAGAGAAGAACTCTTCCCGCAGGCTTCTTACAGGACACGGTGAAATACACCGTGGCCCAAGTCCACGACAATCGTTGCCTCTCTCGATACGCTTACGAGGTTAGCTGACGGATTCGGGCGTGAGAGTCGCCCTACCCATAGACCGTTATCTTGTCTACAGGATTCACCCCAGAGAGATCAGGTTCATCTCCCGACTGGTTCCCCCGTTCCTTTTCCATTCAAGGACTCAGCGAAAATTAATAACGAGTAGCATGTTATTCTATTAGCCATTGACTTGTCATCCAGACTGGGCATAACAGCACAGCAACAGGAGGTTCACGCGGTGAGAGTCGCCTCTACCTTCAAATCTCAGCAAGGCCCATGGTGCCTTCGCCATCGATCCATAAAGGCTTAGGGGCAGCTCTCACACTGCCTTTAGACCTTCATGAAACGGCTGCCCGTATGCCTTGGTCGTTGATGACCGTCAATTCATAGTTCGTATCATACGTCCGGCCCCGCAGGATGTAAATGTGAGCAAAAACACATCTAGCGTTATGTCGAACAGGAACCAAGCAGTATTTCGTCTTTATCTTCCGAATACTGCTCTATACTATGTATTTCTCTTGTTTTCTCTTATTTATCGCAATCCAACGAGATACCGAGATTTTGCCACGATAATAGATGACACGGCCGATTGTACGCGTTTTCTTTTACCGTTTTCATCACATTTCGGAATCTATTCGTCCCATACGGTCATTTACTTTTCGTTTCCTCCGGCGTATGATTCATCCATCTATCCGAAACACGTGATACGCCGAGCTCCCGACAGACCGGGAGACGGGGGAACCAAAGTCACCAGTCTTCGATTGGTGAATGGGGTGAATCCGCTGCGCCTAGGATCGAAGGGCCCAGCGGTAGGGTGCTCTCAGTCCGAATCCGTCAGCTAACCTCGTAGGCGCGTTGTTGAGAGAGAATACCATCCAAGCTTTGGCATAGCGGCCGCCGGAATTGGGGCTCTAACCATAAATAGGCCTGGAGAGCGGGGTTTCTCTGCTCACCAGGCCTATTTGCCGTGCATATAACATTCTTATAAAGGAGCGTAGATCATATCATGACGAAACTCATCGAGGCAGCGCTTACACCCGTCATCGAAACCGCAGTGCCTGCATTAGGTGAAGAGACTATCCGCCATATGGAGATATTTCGTTTCGACCGGGGCTCGGCCGAACGCTTTATCCCATGGAGCGATCATGGCTGGAACTGCGGCTTGTTCAAAGTCAGCTGCAAAGACGCGGCAGGATATGTCGAATATGCCCTGCCAAGCAAGAGAGAATTTTCGGACCTGGTCCGCTGGGCATCCGTCTTCTCAAGGCTGAGAGGCATGTCCGTGACTGAGGCCATTCGCTATGCCCGAAAGCAGCAGCAGTGGGGACCCGCACGGATGCAACTTGCTGTATCGGCCCTCGCCGATCTGGAGATCAACCTGCATCGGCACATCACTCGAGAGCGTTTAGGCGGACTGCCG
Source organism: Priestia sp. BR_2 (assembly GCF_041954005.1). Classification (NCBI taxonomy): domain Bacteria; kingdom Bacillati; phylum Bacillota; class Bacilli; order Caryophanales; family Bacillaceae; genus Priestia; species Priestia sp. BR_2. The sequence continues at coordinate 179,085 of NZ_JAVFHM010000305.1, forward strand.
CTAGAGCGCTCCTTCCTTATGAATTGCTCGGAGGCGTATTATCATTTCTAGGGGCAGCAGCTACAGAGAGCTGCTGTACCCGTTTCCTTTGGATCGGGCACTTCTAAGCAGCCTGATGTTTTTTGAAACCATGAAGAACCCCGTCAAAAAGCCACTTATTTCATCAGGCATTTTGACGGGGTTCTGCAATCGGATCCCGCTCACTTGAACATATTTTTGAGCACCATCATCAGGTTGGCCGGCTTCTCTGCCAACCTCCGGGTGAAATACGGGTACCACATCGTTCCATAGGGCATATAACACCGGATACGGTAGCCGTCCTGCGCAAGCGCTGCTTGATCGTTCATTCGCAGTCCATACAGCATCTGAAATTCATAGTCCTGTTTGTCTATGCGGCTCTGCTCGGCAAATACCTTCACCCAGTCGATGATGTTGTCATCATGCGAGGCAATCGCGACGTAGGCTCCTTGGTCGAAATGCATTTTGACCAATTTCTTGTAGTTGTCAATGACCTCCCGCTTCTGCTGAAAGGCGATGGTTCCCGGCTCTTTGTACGCGCCCTTTACCAGCCGCAGATTAACGCCGGCCCTTAACAGATTCTTCACGTCCTCCTCCGTACGGAACAAGTAGGCCTGCATCACGGTCCCCACATTGGTCAGCCCCTCCTTATGAAGGCGGAGCGTCATATCGATGGTTGCCTGGGTATACGGCGAATCCTCCATGTCCAGGCGAACGAAGTTGCGGTGCTCTTTAGCCTTTCTTACCACCGACCTGATGTTTTCGTAAGCCTTCTCGGGGTCCAGGGCCATGCCCATTTGCGTCGGTTTCAAGGATACGTTCGATTGCACTTCGCGCCTCGCAATCCCTTCCACCAGCTTCAAATATTCCTCCCGGTACCCGGCCGCTTCATCCAGCGTCGTAATGCCCTCCCCCAAATGATCCAGCGTAACGAGAATGCCTTTCGCGTTCAGCCTCTCGATTTCGTCCAGCGCCTCATCCAAGGTATCGCCGGCAATGAATCGGCCAGCCAATTTCCGGCCGTACTTGATCGACAGCCATTTCACGAGTTTATTGCCGGACACCGTCAGGATCACTTTACGGTACAGCTCGGTTCCGTCCATGCGCGCGCCCCCTTTGCCAGGTAAACCAAAATGCACTCTATCTAACTCATATGCAAAAATCATGACGGCATGCAGGAAGACATACATATTTAAATAGAGGTTTTCACCAGGAGATCCTAACCATGCCACCATGACGATCCGCAGCTGGACCATTGGCCTGAAGCTTCGATTCATATCATGTTAAGGAGGGGCCTCCCCATGCGAGCACCTTTTCGGAACGAACCATTTATGGACTTCAACAACGAGTGGAACAACAAGTTATACGATGCGGCGTTATCCGGGGTCGAAGCCGAGCTTGGCCAATCGTACCCCTTGGTTATCGGCGGTGCCAAAATCCATACGGAGCGTACCGCAAAGTCGGTCAATCCGTCGCGCAAGCGCCAAGTCATCGGCGTCGTGTCCCAAGCGGATACCGAGCTTGCCGAGCAAGCCATTCAGACGGCGGCGCGTACTTTTGAGACGTGGAAGCACACCGAGGCGAACGAGCGGGCACGCTACCTGTTCAAGGCCGCGGCAATCATGCGGCGGCGCAAGCTGGAGTTCTCCGCGCTGATGACCCTCGAAGCCGGCAAGACGCGTGCCGAAGCGGACGCGGATACGGCCGAAGCGATCGATTTCATGGAGTTCTATGCCCGCGAAATGCAGCGCCTGAGCGCGCCCCAGCCGCTGACGGTCCACGAGGAGGAAGAGAATCATCTCGATTACATCCCGCTTGGCGTCGGAATCGTCATTCCGCCTTGGAACTTCCCGCTCGCGATTATGGCCGGTATGACTACGGCGGCCATCGTCTCCGGCAACACCGTTGTGCTGAAACCGGCGAGCACCACCCCGGTCATAGCCGCCAAATTCGTGCAGCTTCTGGAAGAAGTCAGCCTGCCTCCGGGTGTCGTTAACTTCCTGCCTGGTCCGGGTCAGGAAGTGGGCGACTATTTGGTGGATCACCCTTTGACCAGGTTTGTCAGCTTTACGGGTTCTCGCGACGTTGGACTGCGAATTCAAGAGCGTGCGGCCAAAACGCAGCCGGGGCAGCGATGGATCAAGCGCGTCATCGCCGAAATGGGCGGGAAAGACGCCATCATCGTGGACAACGAAGCCGATTTGGACCTTGCTGCGGATGCGATTACCGCTTCGGCCTTCGGCTTCTCCGGCCAGAAATGCTCCGCCTGCTCCAGAGCCATCGTGCATAAGGACGTTTATGATACCGTGCTGCAGAAGGTCATCGAGCGCTCCAAGAAGCTGGTGATCGGAAGCCCCTCCCATGCCGAGGCTCAGGTGGGACCCGTCATCGACGATAAGGCGTACCGTAAAATTCTCGACTATATCGAAGTCGGGAAAAGCGAAGGCAAGCTGGTACTTGGCGGATTTCCGGGCGATCCGGAGGGGTATTTCATTCAGCCTACGATTTTTGCGGATGTGGACAGCACTGCCCGTATTTCCCAGGAGGAAATCTTCGGCCCGGTGGTGGCCTTCACAAAGGCAGCCTCCTTCGACGAAGCGATTCAATTCGCCAATAATACCGATTATGGGCTGACCGGCGCGGTGATCTCGAACAACCGCGCGCATCTGGAGCAGGCACGGCGCGATTTCCATGTCGGCAACCTGTATTTGAACCGGAAATGCACCGGCGCCTTGGTGGGCACCCACCCGTTCGGCGGCTTCAATATGTCCGGAACGGATTCCAAAGCCGGCGGCCGCGACTACCTGCTCTTGTTCACGCAGCCGAAGGTGGTGTCGGAACGGTTCTGAATACGGCATGCCAAAAAAACCTCTCCATGATCATGGAGAGGTTTTTACTGTACCTTGTTTTGTCGGCATTATGCCCTGGCTTTGCCCTTCATCTCCCGGACCACCTTGCCTTCGAAGGATTGGTTCATCCAGTAGGCAAGATGAATGCCTTCTTCGCTGAAGGTGCATTCCGTCGTTAAGTAGAACGGCGTCTCGGTCAGCCTGACGGTCAGCTGCAGCGTCCGGTCATCCTTCCAGGTCATGGAGGCAGCATACGCTTGATCCGTCATCATGATCAGCTTCGTGGTTCCCGACTTCCACTCGCTCCGGCCAAGGGCAATCGAGTTGACGCCATGTTCCCCCGTAAGCTCCATCACCCCGCCATCCTCTTCAAACCGGACGGAGAACGAATGCAGCTTCTCCTCGTTCTCTTCGAGATCATAGACGATCCCGGATACGTCCTTCTCCATCGGAGATAAAGCCTCCTCGCTTGGCGGATCCAGCTTAAGCGCTTGCAGCGTTCCGGCAAGGGATGAGGCCGCGTCCGCATCGGCCGGCAGCGGATCTGCTCCCATCGCCGGCAGCAAATGCTCCCATACCTCATTCAGCACGTCCTGCATATCTCCAAGGCCGGAGGTAATCGCCAGGACCGCATCCTGCTCCGGGATCACGATGCAGAATTGTCCGAACGCGCCGTCGCCGCGGTATGCTCCATGGCGGCACATCCAGAATTGATAGCCGTATCCTTCGGTCCAGTCCGAAGAGGAATCCGCAGGTCCGTTGGATATCTGCTTGGAGGTCGCTTCTTCAATCCAAGCCTCCGGAATCAGGCGCCGGCCATCCCATTCTCCCTTCTGAAGATAGAGTTGGCCAAACTTGGCGATGTCCTCGGTCTTCAGCTTAAGACCCCAGCCGCCGGTGTTGATTCCCTGCGGGCAGCTTTCCCATGCAGCCCCCTGAATGCCGAGCGGTTCGAACAGACGGGGCTGCAAATAATCCAGCAGCGTAATGCCGGTGACCTTCTGCAGAATGGCCGAGAGCATGTACGTCGCTGCGCTGTTATATACAAAGTGGGTTCCAGGTTCATGCTCGACTGCTTGCTTGAAGAAATCATCCACCCAAATATCGGACTGGATGGCAGGCTCCTGGGCATGTCCCGTGCCCATGATCAGCAAGTCGCGTATCGTCATCGCGGACAGATTCGGGGACGGATCCTCCGGTTTGTTTTCCGGGAAAAAGCCGATCACCCGATCCTCCAGCGTAATCCGGCCCTCCTGGACCAGGAGTCCAATCGCGGTAGAGGTAAAGCTCTTGCTTAGCGAGAACAGCATATGCGGTTTGTCCGAGTCGTACGGCTTCCACCAGCCCTCCGCGACGGAATGCCCGTGCCGAACCAGCATGAAGCTGTGCAGCTCAAGCTCCTTCTCCTGAATCGAGCCGATAAAACGTTTGATGGACTGAGATGAGATTCCTTGGTTTTCGGGGGTACTTCTTGGCAATAATCGAACCGTGTTCGTGTTCATCCTATTCCGCCTCTCCCTGTATAACAAGATAAATTCATCATGACCCTTCCATTATACACCAGATATCGGCGCCGCTTCATCATATCGCACGGCACGGAAGCCCCAACGTTCGCTAATCTCGTTCAAGTCCTCCCGAGCAAGGAAAGCGGCCTCCTGATCACGCCCTCGCGCCAGCTCCTCCCCATCCACTTGAGCATTGCCGCACTGCACCATTTCCTCCGAATACAGCGCCGGATGGGACAGGAAGAAGTACTGTTCGTCCGTCAGGCCGCCAAGCAGCCTTTCAAACGACTCGGCCCCGTCCGGAACGCCGCCAGGGAAAAAGTTGTAGTAATATCGGTGGTTGATGAGCCCCTTCGCTTCCATCCAGCGGTCCAGCTCCTCTTGCAGCCCGGGAATGAAGCGCTCGGGCAGCATATGGGAATCCGCGTAAGAAATGTTGAAGCCAGCCGCAGTCAGTTTATCCAGCTGCGCTTCGCACTCCATAAGGATCTCCTGCAGCGAAGGCGGATGATGTTGAAACAAGCTCGGGTCCTGATAGAAGTACCCGGCCCGATCGACAAGCGAAGGAACCTGTTCCTTCGCGGCAACAGGTCCCCAGCGTACGTTATCCCATTCGGCGTTCAGCGTCATATGGAAGCCGAAGCAGATGTCCTTGCGATGCGCCAGCAGCTGCGCGGCCTCGGCAAGATAAGGACCGGGCGCCATAATGGACACATTTTTGATGAATCCGGCCTCAACGGTCCTGGCAATCGCAGCATTGGCGGAACGGCTGGAAGCATAATCGTCGGCTCTCGTAATGATCCGCCTCATTTCACAGCACCTGCGGCAATCCCTTTGATAATGTATTTCTGCGCGAAAACGTAGAAAATGACAACCGGGATGATCGTCAGCGTCAGGCCGGCCATCGCCTGGTTCCACACGATCGTGAATTCTCCGAAGAAATAGAAGGTCGAGAGCGGGATTGTCCGCAGCCCTTTGTCCGACAGCGTCAGCGATGGAAGCAGATAGTCGTTCCACAGCGCGATGACGTTCAGGATCGCGATGGTCACGCTGATGTTCTTCAGCAGCGGGAACACGATCCGCCAGAACACGCCCAGCTTGGAGCAGCCGTCAAGCGTAGCCGCCTCCTCCAGCGCGACGGGCACGGATTTGATGAACCCGTGGTACAGGAAGACCGCCATACTGGACGTAAAGCCGACGTTCATATAGATCAAGCCCTCATGGGTGTTGAGCATCGGAATGTGCAGATTGGTGCGAATCCAGTCCATCACCTGCATCAGCGGCATCATCAGCGTCTGGAACGGAATCAGCATGGTCGCCACAAACGTGAAGAAAATGACCTTGCTCAGCTTATTGTCCGTCCGTACCAGCATCCATGCCGTCATGGAGGCGAGCACGATGACGATGATCACCGAGATGACGGTGACATACAGCGAGTTACCTAGTGCCGTGAAGAAATTCATCTTCTCCATCGCGGATTTATAATACTCAAAGCTGAAGGAAGAAGGCAGCGCAAGCGCATTCTCATACAGCTCGGCACGATCCTTAAAGGAGTTGATCAGCATGATGAAGACAGGAGACAAGAAGACCAGCGAGGCGAGGAACAGCAGGATATCGAGCAGCCATTTGCCTGATTTCTTCATTACATCTGCACCTCTCTTCTCTTCGTGATGATGACTTGCGTCAGCGTGAGTCCGGCCACAATCAGGAAGAAGATGATCGCTTTCGCCTGACCTAATCCATAATTACCGTAAGCGAAAATTTCGTTGAAAATATTCATCGCAAACATCTCCGTCGCATTGCTCGGACCGCCCTTGGTCAACGACAGGTTCACGTCATAGATTTTGAACGCCCCGGACAGCGTCAGGAACAGACAGATCGTGAACGAAGGCATTAACAGCGGGAACACGATGCTCTTCAGTCGCTGCCACAGGTTGGCGCCATCGACCTTCGCCGCTTCCATTAGTTCATCCGGAATCCCCTGGATGCCCGCGATGTAGATGATCATCGTATAACCTGCCAGCTGCCAGGTGAATACCGCAACGATCGCATACAGCGCAAACTGCGGATGCAGCAGCCAGTTAAAGAACACGCTGTCGAATCCGGTCTTCTCGCCCAGGAAGCTGAACGCATCCGTAAAAATAAACTGCCAGATGTAACCCAGAATCAGGCCGCCGATCAGGTTCGGCATGAAAAACATCGTCCGCGCAGCATTTCTCGAGCGGAGCTTTGTCGTCACCAGCAGCGCAAAGCCCAGTCCCAGTACGTTGACGCATACCAGCGCGAGCAGCGTGAATTGAACCGTATGCCAAGCCGATGACAGGAATCGGTCGTCCTGGAACAGCTGAACGTAATTGTCGAACCCTACGAATACTTTCGGATTCGCCGGAATGCCGTCCCAATTGACGAAGGAGTACACGATCCCGATAATGAACGGGATGATGACCACGGTCGTGAAAATAAACAGAAGCGGCACCGTAAACAGGGCAAACCAGGCTTTATCCTTTCTTTTGCTCATAATCCATACCTTCTTTCCGTTCCGGATGATTCCCGCAAGGCGGCATCAAACCTTGAAGTCGTGTTAGAAAAAACAAAAGCCTAACGCTCATCATCAGAACGTCTGAGGCTAGGCTTTCGTTTTCATGGAATTGTGATGTCAGATGATTGCCTTTCGGCTTCAATTAGATTACTTCGATGCTTTCGCCCATACTTCATCGAGTTTCTGCAGGAACTGCTCGCCTGTCATGCCCGGATTCATGAAGTACTCCTGCGTAGCCGGAGCCAAATCGTTGGTGATGATACCCGATGGGAAGTAGTTCAGCGCCCAAGTGATCGTCTCACCCTTCGTGGTTGCTTCGTGCACCGCTTGAGACAACGGATCCAGATCGCCTGCTTCAATGTTCGTTAAAGCCGGGATGAATTTGAAATCGTCCACAATGGCCTTCTTGCCCGTCTCGCTCGTGAAGAGCCAGTTCAGGAAAGCGTTTGCGGCTTTGACTTCCTCAGCGTCCGCCTGATTGTTGACGACCCAGTAGCTGGCGACGCCTACGGCGATCTTATCGTTGCCGGCGAGCGGGAACGGCATCATGCCGACTTTGGAGCCGAAATCGCCGAAGTCCGCAAGCATGGAATAACTCCAGTTGCCCTGATGCACCATAGCCGTTTTTTCCGTTGCAAAGTCGCCCATCTGGCTATCGTATTTCACTTCCAGCGGATTCTTGGTGTTGGCCTTGATGGCATCCATGAATTTCGCCCATTCCTGGAACTCCTTCGTGTCGGCCATCTTCACTTCGCCCTTGTTCAGCTGGTCGATGAAGGCCAGCGGATCGGATTGAAGCGCAAACGGCGTGTTGATGATGTGTCCGATCAGGAAGTAAGCCTCCTGGGACAGGCTCAAACCGTTCTTGCCGTCAGCCTTCAGCTGCTCCAGCGTCTTGGTGAAGGAGTCCAGGTCCTTCATGTTGGCCGGATCCACCAGATCCTTGTTATATACGAGACCGAAGCCTTCTACGCCGTACGGAACGCCGACGGTCTTATCTTCGACCTTCAATTCCATGTCGGGCGCAATGTTCTTAACATACTCTTCACCGCTCAAATCGGAAAAATAGGACTTCAGCTTCTCGGACTCGGGTCCAGGAGCCACGCTGAATATCGTTGGGCCCTGGTTGCTGCTGAGCTTCGCCACCAGCTGCTGCGAATAAGCATCGCCCGCGGCACCCCATACCTCAACCTCGTTGCCGGTTTCTTCTTTATAGGTTTTAACCAAGGCTTCAAGAGGTTCCGTAATTTCGACTTTCGATTGGAAGAGGGTTATCTTCTTCAGCTTATCTCCCCCATCTCCTCCGGCTGCTGCTCCAGAATCTTTGTCAGATGTACCGCCGCAGGCCGCGAGTGTCGCAACCAAAGCCGTTGCCGTAAGTATGCTCAATACCTTTTTTACTTTTTTCAAGTGACACGCCTCCCCCTCAAGGACTCTATAAAGTAAAACGTTTACAAACCCATCATAGGGCGGTTTACCTAGAATGTCAATAAAAAATGTACACGTTTTCATAAAAATACTAAGTAAAAAAACTAGTAAAATCTATGATATTTTACTAGCTGTAAAAATAAAGTTTATCTCACCGTTTTTCTCCACTGGATCGTGGCATTCAGTTTAAAGGGCTCCCTGCCCGTCGTGCCCTTGATCATCTCGAGCAGCTCCTTCGCCGCCAAATAACCGCTTTCATAACGCGGGATCGCAATGGTCGTCAAGCCGGCCATCGCCGCCGCGTCCGAATTATCGAAGCCGGTGATCGATATGTCCTCCGGCACCCGTATGCCATTCTCCTCCAAAGCTTTGATTGCGCCCAGAGCCATATTGTCGTTAGCGCAGACCAGCACTTCCGGCAATGCGTTGCTAAGGATCAGGATCTTGGCCGCCTGATATCCGCTTTCCTCGCTGTAATCGCCATGGAAGTAATTCCGCCTGTCAAACGCGATGCCATTCTTCGAAAGCGTATCCATAAATCCGGCGAAGCGTTCCTTATGATCCAGGGTAAACTCCAGTCCGCCAATGTATCCAAAGGTTCTGAACTGTTTATCCACCAGCGCCTGGACCATTTCGCACATCACGGGGTAATTGTCCACGATCACGCTTTTGGTATTGGCATACTCGTTATCGATAATCCGGTCCATGAGAACGACGGGGAACTGCGGCGTGGCTACCGAGACTAAATATTCGTCCGTCATGTTCCGGTCGAGGCTTATGGTACCGCTTGCAAACTTGCTGCGCATAAAATTGGTGCTGGATTTATTCGTGCAGATGATGAGGTCGTATCCATTCTCCGTGAGGCAATGGCTGATCCCCTTGATGATTTTTAAATAATAATCGCGATCAAAGTCGCTGAAGACGAATATAATCGTGTTGCTTTTATCGGATTTGGTTGACTTATGCGGAAAATAGCCGTGCTCCGAGCATAACCTCAGCACCCGCTCCCTCGTCTCCCGCCCCACGTTCTTGCGCCCGTTCAGCACGTTGGACACCGTAGACACCGAGACCTCCGCGAGCTTTGCAATTTCCTTCAAACCACTCATGAATCCTATCCCCTCTCCAAAGGCGTTAGTAAATTTAATATAACATGGATTTATTTTTAATAAAATTTACTTATTTTGCTGGGACAAGATTTTTCTTCGATTTTCCCCTTGTCATAACTTATCGTGATACCTGCTCAGGCCAGAAAACCTTTGCATGTCATGGCAAAAAGCAGGCCGCACGAATGGCATCGTCGCGACCTGCTAAATTCGATTATATTACAATTCTTGCCCTTTATACGGTACCGCACCGCTCCTTGATCATGAATGGATCCTTTGTGGCGTCCACTCGTCCAGGCCGGTTCACCAGATAAATGCCAAGCCCAATGCACACTGTGCCAGCCAAAGTGTACCAGTGCAGCTGCTCGCCCAGTATAAGCCATCCGGATAATACGCCAAACACGGGAATGAGGAATAGATAAACGTTGGCTTTATTGGGATCGCTGTTGCGCAGTACATAATACCAAGTGACGAATTGGGCAATCGAGCTCATCAGAATCATCCAGCCCAGAACAAAGAGCTCCTTCAAGATCTGAGATTCATCCCATACAAAATGCGGCTGCTCCAGCAGCGGGCTTGCGATGAGCAGGAGGATGCCTCCGATCAGCATCTGATAGGCAGCCATGACCCAAGCGTCAAACTCCTTGCCCCAACGGGAACTTAGCAGCGTCGCCATGCCCCAAGCCATCCCCGCGCCCAACGCAAACCAGAATCCGCTCTCCATCTGCATCTCCAAGCCTTGCGTAATGAACACGCCGACAAAACCGATGATTACGCCCGCCCACTGAAGAAGACGGTACCTTATACCGAAAATCAGGAAGCTGAACACGATGAACCAGATCGGGTTGCTGGAGGATAAAACCGAGGAGCTGCCGGAGGAAATGGTCTGCATGCTCAGGTAGATGCCACTCATCACGAGTGCCGATTGAAACAGACCGATCGTGGCCAGCTTCAGCCAGGCAGCGCCGCTCCCGGGATGGGGCCGTCTTACAATGAAGGGCAGCATCAGAAGCCCCGCTCCCACGAACCGGATCGCCAGCAGCACGAATGGGGAACCGAAGGACAGCGCAATTTTGCCGATCGGGAAATTTAGTCCCGCGACCAGCATCGTAAATATCGTCAGAAACAGCATACGCGGTTTGCTCATGCCAATGATTTCCCCTCTCCTTAACCAAGTGTACCCTCAGTTTATTCCGACCTTCGTATCATGTAAAATAATTAAATAAGATTCGAACCATCACTGTGAATGATGGATATAAGGAGGCTGCTAAGGTGGAGAGTGGGGATCTGAAGATATTCCAGGCCGTTGCCCGTGAAGGAAACATAACCAAGGCTGCCGCAAGCCTGGGTTACGTGCAATCGAACGTGACCGCTAGAATCCGGCAGCTTGAAGCCGAGCTGAACACGCCCCTTTTCTATCGGCTCAGTCGCGGCGTTGCCTTAACCTCGGCCGGCTGTAATCTGCTCAAGTATGCCGATCAGATTACGCGTTTGCTTGACGAGGCCGTGAAATCGACGCAATTTTCGGAAGAACCGTCGGGGCCGCTGCGGATTGGCTCATCGGAAACCACAGCGGCGGTACATCTTCCCGGTATCATGCTGGATTATCATAGACGGTACCCTAATGTGAAACTGTCATTGATTACAGGCCACAGGGCCGACTTGATCCGAGCCCTGAACGAATATGAACTGGACGGGGCGTTTATCAGCGGACCTCTGGATTACCCGGACTTTAACGAAATCCGGGCCTTTGACGAGGAGCTTGTCCTCATCTCGGAACCCACGGAGGCTGCGCTTCGCGATTTGCTCACCAAACCGCTGCTGTTCTTTGGCAAGGGCTGCTACCACCGTAAACGGTTGGAGCAATGGCTCCATGAGGAGAATGTGGGGCCCATGAACATTATGGAGTTTGGCACGCTGGAAGCCATCATGGGCGGTGTGGCCGCCGGGCTGGGTATCTCGCTGTTAACGCGTTCTTCCGTCCAGGACTGGGTGGATGCCGGGAAATTGCAGGCCTTCCAAATTCCCAAGCGTTACCGCAGCTCCAAAGTCCATTTTGTATTCCGACGCGACCTGTTTCGCACCAGCGCCTTTAATCATTTTATTGAGCCGTTTGAGAAGACCGAATAAATACTTCGACCGGAACAGGAAACAAAGAAACCGTGGCCCTAAGGGTCACGGTTTCTTGATGAGCCAAGCACGCTTATCCCGGAATTCGATTTGCCGAAGGCAACAGAAAATCCGACACCTCGGGAGCCAGCACTTCCGGCGCCATCACGACGGCAGAATGGTCCTGACCAGGCAGCATTCGGTGCTCGCACTGAGGGAGCAAGTCGACCAATGCGCTCGCGGCCCCATGGAACATGGCTCCGCTGTTCTCGCCCGTCATCACCATGACCGGGACATCGACATCCCAGCGATCCGTCGGCAGCGGTTGACCGGATTGCGTGCTCCCCATAATCATGCCGTCATAGGCCAATGTATGCGCCATGCCCTCCATGACCTGCCAAGAAGGATCTGCCTTCATGAATTCTACATATTCCGCCGGGATCCCCAGCGCGGCTGTCATGAAATATTCTACGGCTTCGCTGCGCCGATTTCCTGCCATCAGCGCATTCAAACGCTGCACGTATTCCGCCGGTACGGGTGCACGGCTGTCGTCAATGATAAACGGCGGCTCATATAGAAACAGTTTACTAACTTTACTGCCGCCAAGTCTGCTCGCCGCATCCAGGGCCAGAACAGCGCCCGAGGAACTTCCGAATACATACGCGCTGCCGCCCGCCTCCTGAATAAGGGCATCGATATCTTCGATCTCACGTTCAACGGCATACGGAGCCGCATCCGTACTGCTGCCCCGTCCTCGCCGATCATAATTGTAGACGGTGATATGTTCAGACAGAAACTCTCCAAGACGCGTTGTGTCGTTGTGATCCGAAGCTGCGGCAGCTACAAGAATGACAGCCGGACCAGTCCCTTTCTTTTCATAAAAAATACGGGTACCGTCATTAGACATCACGTAATTCATGATCATCTCTCCTTTTATTGTCCTTTATGTACAAACTTATTTCGTTCTCAAACCGTTCCAGCGTATCCGCGTATCCTTCCACCATTCCCATGCCTTCAGCAGCCTCAAGCTGCTCTTCGCTCACAAAATGGGTGATGATGCTTAATCGGGTCCCGTCCTTGACTGCTTCGAATGTAACCGAGGTCAACATGTCGCTGCCTTCAAAGGGGTTCCAGTCCTGATCGGTAAATGTATCCGTATAGACGAGCTTCGAAAACTCCGCCACTTCGGAGTAAGTCGCCTTGCAGAAGGCTTCTTTCCCTTCTCCCGTCGCATCGGGAGCCAGTCTGTAGCGCCATACGCCGCCCGGTCTGACATCCATCTCATATACCGTGGCATTCCAGTTTTTTGGTCCCCACCAGCGTTCGATGTGTTCCGGCTTAGTCCATCCCTGCCAGGACAGCTTCAGAGGTAGCGATACGACACGCTCCACGGTCAGCTTCCGCTGCTCCCGGTCTTTCGTGATGATGGTCTTCCTGCCCATGTGAATTCCTCCTATCTGTGAAATCGGCTCTGCGTGCAGAGCCGCATCTTCCTGTGGAGCTAGTAAAAGAATTGGCTTAACTCTCCTCTCCGTTAAAGTCGCTCATATAGTCCTCGAACTTGTCGAGTCGCTCCTCCCACAATCGGCTGAAGGAATCGAGCCAGACGTCCAGCTCCTGGAACGGCTGGGCTTCGAGACTATAAATGCGCTGCTGTGCGTTCTTGCGGACTTTTACGAGCCCGGCCTCGTTCAGTATCCGCAGATGGCGGGATACTTGAGGCTGGCCGATACCCAAAGCCTCTACGATGTCGCTGACCGATCTCGACCCTTGCTTTAAGAGTTCAACAATGTTGAAGCGGTTCGGCTCCGAGATCGTGAAGAGGGTTAATTGCATAGCTGAAGTATTCATGGCTATAATATACACTAATGCGTATATACATGTCAACGTATATAATATTTTTTCAACATGCTTTTGACATCAAAAAACAAGACAGCACATCAACTCCTCTCCTCTCTCGCAAGCCGTATGATCTATCCGGATGCCCGACGAGGATGATCATGAACCATTGGCTGGTTAACCCTATCTCCTGTCCCAGCACCGAACAACATCAAAAAAGAGGCCCCCGGATAGGAGCCCTCTTGCTGTAAATCCTCTTTATATCATGACGATTCAAAGCTATAAAGCTTTCAGGACATCCTTATGGCTGAATGGACACTTGGTGCAGCTGCATGATGCCGTTCGGATGCCGCCAGAAGCCTTCCACCTTGCTGCTGACTCCGTTTAAATACTCCTGATGATGGATATACAGCATCGGCGCTAACTCAACCAGCTTCTCCTGCGCCTGTTTATAGATGAGCTTGCGTTGCTCCGGATCGTTCTCTTTACGCCCGGCATCCAGCAGTTCATCCAGTTCCGGATCCTTCGTGAAGGTACGGTTGCCCGGCTCCCCTACATTCTTGGAATGGAATAACTCATACATGCCATAATCGGCATCGGCCGTTACCGTGGACCAGCCGAGAACAAACATGTCGTGCTTGCCTTCTGCGGTTTGGGCCAAATACGCACCCCACTCGACCACTTCGATTTTGACTTCGACGTTCAATTCCTTCAACTTGGATTGTACGTACTCGGCGATCTTAATTCGTTCCGGGTTGTCATTGGTCCAGATGGTCGTTGAGAAGCCACCCTCGTATCCGGCCTCTTTCAACAGCTCTTTCGCTTTGTCGATGTTATGTTCGATCGGCTTAACGGTAGCATCATAGCCGTTCACGTCCGGTGCCAGCGGACCGACGGCAGGAATGCCCGTGCCTTCGTAGATGCCCGAGATGATCTCATCCTTATTGATGGCCATCGACAAGGCTTGCCGCACCCGCACATCGTTAAACGGCTCCTTGTTGTTATTAAATCCGATATAAGACAAGCTGAGCGAAGCCTGGCGGTTCAAGGACATGCCGTCCGTACTCTCGATACGGCTGATGCTGCTCGGCGACACCGGGTCGATAATATGCGCATAACCGGTTTCCAGCTCCGCGATCCGCGTTCCCTCTTCGCTCACCACCTTGAACGTGACCCGTTCAACCTTCGCTTTATCTCCCCAATAATCGGCGTTCGCCACCAGCTTCACTTCCTGTCCCGGGTTCCAGCTCTCTAGTTTGAATACGCCCGTGCCAACAGGGTTCTGCGCCAGATAAGCGCCTGCCTTCTCGCCTGCCTTCAGCTTCTCGTAATCCAGCTTGATGGCTTCCGCACTAACCATGCTGACCGCAGAGTGGGCCAGATGGGCAAGCAGCGGCGAGAAGGCATACTCGGTCACGAGCTGTACCGTATATTCGTCAACGACTTTAACCTCTTTAATCATGCCCACAAGCGAAGCGCGCGGAGAAGCAACCTCCGGATCCTGCATACGGTCGATGTTGGCTTTGACCACCTCTGCATTGAATGGAGAGCCGTCCGTAAACTTCACGCCTTGTCTCAGCTTGAATTCCCAGGTCAATTCATCGATTGCCTTCCAGCTCTCGGCGAGCCCCGGTTGAATATTCAGATCCTTATCATGAATCACCAACGTGTTATAAATATGCGTTGTCATTACGCTCGTTTGCTGGTCCGTCGACATATGAGGGTCCATGGATGGCGGATCAGAAAGCCAGGCAATCACAAGCTCATTCGCACCGGTGTCGGTTGTTCCTTCGGGAGGATCTTTAGCCCCCGGTTCAGGTGCCGGCGTATTGGTGCCGCTTGGCGGCGTTTCCGGGTTACTGCTCTTGCTTGGACTGCCGCACGCCGACAGCAGTACGGTAAGCATGACCAGAATGCAGACAAGCCATTTGAATCTTCTATTACCTGTCATGTGAAACAAACTCCCCCTTCTCAATCAAAATAGGAAAATATTTTATACACAGTTAACATATATTTTACTATTTGATATTTATACCAGAAGAAGCCAGATTTACCTCACGTTTATACGACACCAATTCTGACATCCATACTTGGAGAAAGGATGATTTCACGTGCCTAACATGACCGCTGATGCCAGAACACCAGAATCGCTCCCTAGTGGAACCCGCCTTGTACAATGGAAATCTTTCTACCACCGTCTGAAGAAGAACAAAGCGGCCTTATTCGGGGGCTATTTTCTCCTGCTGATGATCCTTATCGCGATTTTCGGCCCCCTGCTCACCCAGTATGATCCGACCAAAGTGGATTATTCTACGAAACTGCTGAAGCCGTCCGCCGACCATTGGTTTGGTACGGACCACAACGGTCGAGATATTTTCACGCGGATTATTCATGGCATGCGTCTCACGCTCTCGGTCGGCTTTATCTCGGTGATCATCGGTGCAGCCTTTGGTGTCGTGCTCGGAATCATCTCGGGCTATTACGGAGGTAAATGGGATGCGCTCATTATGAGAGTGACCGATGTCATGCTGGCGTTTCCCGGCATTCTGCTGGCATTGGCGGTTGTCAGCGTCCTTGGAAAAAACCTGTTCAACGTGATCATTGCCGTCAGTATTTTTTCGATCCCTACCTTTGCCAGAGTCGTTCGGGGCTCCACGCTGGCCGTCCGTAAGCTCGAATATGTTGATGCCATGCGTTCGCTGGGCGCCAGCGACGGCCGAATCATCTTCGGGCATATTTTGCCGAATATCACATCCCCTATCATCGTGCAGGCGACGCTGCGGATTGCGGTAGCGATCCTGACCGCCAGCGGCCTGTCCTTCCTCGGTCTTGGCGCGCAGCCGCCCACGCCGGAGTGGGGAGCCATGCTGAATGATGGGCGCAACTATATCATGGACCACCCTCATGTGGCCCTGTTTCCCGGCTTGTCGATCGTGTTCGTTGTCATCGCATTTAATCTGCTGGGTGACGGCTTGCGGGATGTCCTTGACCCGAAAATGAAAAAATAATGAAGGGAGCTGCCGGGCCATGCTCATCTATTCCATTCGAAGGCTGATTCAAACGATACCTGTCGTCATTGGCGTGACCATCGTTGTCTTCCTGCTGATGCACCTCATTCCGGGAGATGCGGCGCAGGTCATTATCGGGGAAGGGGCGCCTAAGGAGCAGGTCGAGAAGATCCGCGAGAACCTCGGATTGAACGATCCGCTGCCGCTTCAGTATTGGAACTACGTGAGCGGCTTGCTTCAGGGGGATTTGGGAGATTCGATCCGCAGCAGCCGCCCCATCGCCGATGAAATTTTCAAAAGCCGGTTCTGGATCACCATTGAGCTTGCCGTGTACTCAACGATCCTGGCCGTATTTCTCGGCATTCTGGCCGGCATCATCTCCGCCGTCAAAAAAAGCTCCCCCGCCGATATCGGCGTCATGTTCATCGCCCTGTTCGGGCTGTCGATGCCGAATTTCTGGCTGGGGCTCATGCTGATCCAATATTTTGCCGTGGATCTGGGCTGGTTCCGTCCCTCCGGCTGGGGCACGTGGTCGCAAACCGTCCTGCCCGTGATCACGCTCGGGACCGGGGGCGCCGCGATTATTGCCCGAATGACCCGGTCCAGCATGCTGGAGGTCATCGGCCAGGACTACATCCGTACCGCCCAAGCGAAGGGCGTCCGGGAGCGCGTCATCATCTACCGGCATGCCTTGAAAAATGCCATGATTCCCGTCATTACCGTCATCGGCCTGGAATTCGGAGGCCTGCTGGGCGGGGCGGTGCTGACCGAGTCCGTATTTGCCGTGAACGGCATGGGACGGTACGTCATCGACTCGATCCGGGCGCGGGATTTCCCGGTCGTACAGGCAACCGTGCTTGTACTCTCGATCATGTTTGTACTCGTGAATCTGCTCGTGGACATCTCCTACCGGTACTTCAACAAGCGCATTGATTTCGATTGATTGGCGATTTTTCGTCGATCGCGGGTTGAGTGTAGGCGGACACGGCGGGATTCACTGTCTGCCGAACATCGAGCTGTTTGGGGCCCATTGCGGACTTATATTATAAACCGCTGATTACTGTAATCGAGCCGTTTGGGGAGCCCGTCCGGACACACGATCCGCTATTTGCCGATAATCCACCTATTTTCGAATCCACGCGGACACACGATCCGTTAATGTACCCAAGATCACGGATTAATCCCGGAATATCTCGCAATAGCGGATCTGGTGTCCTCAACCTGCTGCTTATAGGCGAAAAATCAAGAAATAGCGGAACCAGAGTCCTCAACTACGCTAATGCGGCCAACTGAGTTCATTTTAAGTCCATGCACACCCGAGATTACAGAAGCTACGGGCCACTGCGGAACATTCAACCCACTAATCACTGTAATTGATCCGTTTGGGGAGCCCATCCGGACACACCATCCGCTATATGCTGATAACCGACCTATTTTTCGAATTCATGCGGACATTCAACCCACTAATTACTGTAATTGAGCCGTTGGGTAGCCCGTGCGCACTTACGATCTGCTAATCGAGCCATTTGGGGAGCCCGTCCGGACACACGATCCGCTATTTGCCGATAATCGACCTATTTTCGAGTCCACGCGGACACACGATCCGTTAATACGCCTGAAATCCCGGATTAATCATGAAATATCTCGCAATAACGGATCTGGTGTCCTCAGCCTGCTGCTAAAAGGCGGAATTTAATGAAATAGCGGAACCAGAGTCCTCAACTACGCTAAAGCGGCCAACTGAGCCGTTTTCAGTCCATGCACACAAAAGCGGAAAATTAAAAATAGCGGAACCAGAGTCCTCATAATCGCAAATACAGTCAGACCAATTGAAAGCGAAGGGAGCTACGACAGATGGAAGAGCACGCATCAAATCTGCTGACGATCAAGAACCTGCGCACCTCTTTTTTTACCGAACTGGGCGAAGTGAAAGCCGTGGATGATATCAGCCTAACCGTACGCAAGGGGAGGACGCTCGGGATCGTGGGCGAATCCGGTTCAGGAAAAAGCATACTGTCCCTGTCCATCCTGCGGCTGATCTTTGATCCGGGGCGAATCGTCGGAGGCGAAATCCTGTATAACGGCGAGAATCTGCTCAAACAATCGGACCGGCAGATGCGGAAAATCCGGGGCAATCAAATCTCGATGATCTTCCAGGAGCCGATGACTTCGCTCAATCCGGTCTTCACCGTCGGCGACCAGATCGCGGAGGCCTATCAAATCCATGAAAATCTGAGTAAAAAACAAGCCATGGACAAAGCCGTCGAGATGTTGAGGCTGGTCGGCATCCCCTCCCCGGAAAAAAGAGTCCGGCAGTACCCTTTTCAGCTGTCCGGGGGTATGCGCCAACGTGTCATGATTGCCATGGCGCTGGCATGCAATCCGGATCTGCTCATTGCAGACGAGCCGACCACGGCGCTCGATGTGACCATTCAGGCTCAAATTTTGGAGCTGATGAAGGAGCTGCAGCGGAAGCTGCAGATGTCGATTATTTTTATCACCCATGACCTGGGCATCGTCGCGGAAACCTGCGATGACGTGGCGGTCATGTACTGCGGAAAGGTGGTGGAATATTCCGATGTGCGGACCCTGTTCAAGCATCCGAAGCACCCCTACACCATCGGCCTAATGAACTCGCTGCCGCGGCATGATATCGATAAGGAAAAACTCGAGCCGATTAAGGGCTCGGTTCCGAGCCCCTATGATCCGCAGGAAGGCTGCCGCTTCGCCCCACGCTGCCCCCATGCAGCCAAGCTGTGTTACGACAAACTGCCGGAGCTTCAGGTACTGGATGATAACCAACAAGTCAGGTGCTGGAAATACACCGATCAGTGGGAACCGGAAAGCGAGGTGAACGTTCTGTCATGAGCAAAGAGCTGTTAACCGTCAAAAACCTCAAGCAGTATTTTCCGATCAAAGGCGGCATCCTGGGCCGTACCGTCAACGTCGTCAAAGCCGTGGATGACATTTCGTTCTCTGTGCACGAGGGGGAAACGGTCAGTATCGTGGGTGAATCCGGCTGCGGTAAATCAACCACGGGCCGGGCTATTCTGAGACTGGACGAACCGACCTCCGGCGAGGTGCTGTTCGAGGGAACCGATCTGCTCACCCTGAACAAAGCGCAGATGACCCGAAGGCGTAAAGACCTGCAGATGATTTTTCAGGACCCCTACGCTTCGCTTAATCCCAGAAAAACAGCCCTCCAAGTACTCGAAGAAGCGATGGACATCCAAAATGTCGTGCCAAAGAAGGATCGTCGGTCCCGTGCCATTGAGCTTTTGGAAACGGTCGGCCTGGCGGCCTATCAAGCCAATCGGTACCCTCATGAATTCAGTGGCGGACAAAGGCAGCGAATCGGGATCGCCCGTGCCTTGTCCGTGAACCCCAAGCTGATCATCAGTGACGAAGCGGTCTCCGCGCTCGACGTGTCCATCCAGGCACAGGTACTCAATCTGATGAAATCGCTGCAAACCGAATTCAAGCTGACCTATCTGTTCATCTCTCATGATCTTGGGGTCGTCCGGCATATTTCGGACCGAATTATCGTGATGTATCTGGGGACGATCGTGGAAATCGCGGATAAACACTCCCTCTTCCGGCGGCCGCAGCATCCCTACACCCGCGCTTTGTTATCGGCCATTCCCACAATGGATCCCAAGCGCAAAAAGGAACGAATCATTCTCAAGGGGGATGTTCCGTCCCCGATCAACCCGCCTTCCGGCTGCCGGTTTCATACCCGCTGCATGTATGCCACGGATCGCTGCCGATCCGAGGCGCCGTTACTTCGGGAAGTCGAAGAGCAGAGAGGCCATCAGGCGGCCTGCCACTATATTGAAGAGATCGCGGCCGGTACGTTGGAGAAGGTGTAGCTTATACGCCACCGAACGAATGATGACGCTTCTCTATAAACGAGAAAAAAGCGAGAGCCCAAGATCTCGCTTTTTCTTTTAATAAATTTTAGCCTGCTAACCGAAATCGAAGAATGATCTTCAGCGACCTTCACTAAGCTACCTTCATCGGAGCCGCTTCTCCCACCTCGCTTGGGATCATGTTTTTGCGTCTGTAAATGGAGAGAAGCAGGCCGACTGCCGCCATGTCCAGGATTTGGTTCATCCCGCTGTAAGAGAAGAAGGGTGGATCCAATGTAACCCTTGGAAGTATGCCGAGCCCCATGAGCAGCGGCCATAGCAGCCGAAATCCAAAGACAACGATGAGTAATGCAGCGATATGCTTCGCATAAGGATCCTTGTGAACCGTATAAATATTCCATAGTCTAACGAGGAACAGCAGAATCAGTACGCCAACCACAACCCCGAACAACCAGCCGAAGCAATAGATGAGGTATGGAAATACGTTATCATAAAGGACATATGGGATCTTCGGTGTGGCTTGACCAAAACCTTTTCCTAACCAGCCTGCTGTTTGGATAGCATCGGCGTTATTCCCCATATACCACATTTCATTTGCAGAAGGATTCATAAATTCTCTCCACCGAAACAGTAAATGATCCATCTGAGTGAAGAGAAAGCTAAGTAGTACTGCAAGAGGCAGCGCGGCGATCATAACGAATTGCTTCATGCTGTTACTTGTTCTCCATATCAAAACCAGGAACCCGATGACATAGATGTACGTGTATATAATAGAGCTGCTCATGCTATAGAGGACTACAGGGAGTACTCCTCTATAGAGGATGTTCAATAACGTCTCCAACCGTCCCCATTGGCTGGCAGGCTTCATCCCTGCCAAAGCAAGCAGAAGCGGTATCAAGGAAAAAGTGATGATATTGACTCCAATGTGACCTATGTTAATATAGGCAGTTCTCATATTGTGCAGTTGCCCATAGACCAATGAAACGGCCATTAAAATAACGATAAAGAAAAACACAGGGGCCGCGTATTTCTTTAGCTTTCGATAATCCAGAAAATAAAAGCCTATCAGTAATAAAACTCCGATTCCGAAGTAAAACAACTTCCTCTCTATAAGACTAACGGAATACCTTACATCCCCGTAATAAACACTCAACATGCCAACCAGTCCAATGATTAAAAACAGAGCCAGCATAGCGAGCAGCTTCCAATCCAACTGTGGCCGATGAGCCATATGCAGGTTTTTGCCGATATCCCCCGGATCCCCCATTTTTTCACCGCTTCCTGCACAGCGATCTCTTCAGGAAGTCCCTCCAGCATCAACAGTTCGGCCCGATCCTCAATATGCCCCAACAGCTCCTCTCGAATCTCGGGATGCATTTGCCTCGTGCGCACTTGCTTGCACACACGGTCCAAAAATTGCCGGACAACTATATTTCCCTCCATTTGCCGCATGCGGTTCCTCCTTGACCAGAATGTAAGTTATCGTTTGAATTCCATAAATTTCGACGGCATAGGCTCAAATATAAATAGGGGTTATTAGTTTAAAAATGAATATTTATATAATTTTTTATGATAAAAAAAGATAACTCCTCAAGATCGATACGGTGCTCAATCAAACCTCGGATGAACATCCGTGGTTTATTGAATCCCGTACCTCCCAATCCAATACGAAGAGAGTTATCTGGTCATCATGTAAGTTAAAAACAGCAGGTGTTATTCGATAAGTCTGTCGGATTAAAATAGATATTGACCCTCCACTAAGCTACCTTCATTGGAGCCGCTTCTCCCACCTCGCTTGGTATCATGTTTTTGCGTCCGTAAATGGAGAGAAGCAGGCCGACTATGACTAAATCCAGCATGTTGTTGACGCCGCCATACGGGATACAAGGAAAGTCAGAGCCAACAATGGGGCACCCTCCCCGTCCAACCAGACATCACATAAGAAGGCGCAGTCCCATGACCACTCGTACGCCGGTCCCCATATTTTTCCCGTTGTAATATCAGTATACCTTGACGATACACAACAATACTGCAATGATGACA